>CALXGT010000032.1 GCA_944387915.1 uncultured Clostridia bacterium | reverse complement strand
CAATTCCTTTAAATAATCCGTCAGTCCGTTTTGATAGAAAAAATCCACCGTTTCTTCGGTTTCTGCGCTTCGATCGGTAAAGAGGAAGTGAACGCCGGGATTAACCACAGCCTGCTTTTTTAAAGTGTCGAGGAAATATTCCTTCGGGATAGCAATGTCGGTAAACACCTCGAGATCCGGAAGCCAATGCTGGCGGGTACCGGTCTGTTTTTGCTTCGTCGGCGTTTTTTCCAGCTCCCCCACAATCTCCCCTTTTTCGAAATGAAGATGATAGCAGTACCCATCCCGGACCACCTCCACATCAAAATACGCGGAAGCATACTGGGTAGCGCAGGTTCCCAGTCCGTTTAGTCCCAGGGAATAGGTATAGTTATCGTCTTCATCGTTTCCGTACTTTCCGCCGGCATACAGCTCACAGAAAACCAACTCCCAATTGTATCGATTTTCCTTGCTGTTCCAGTCTACCGGAATTCCCCGTCCAAAATCCTGTACTTCGATAGACTGGTCGGGATACCGGGTCACATGAATGCGGTCGCCGTACCCCTCCCGCGCTTCATCCACCGAGTTGGAAAGAATCTCGAAAAAGGAGTGTTCACACCCCTCCAAACTATCGGAACCAAAGATAACCGCCGGCCGTTTTCTAACCCGGTCGGCGCCTTTTAATACCGAGATGCTTTCATTGTTATACTGCTGCTTTTTTTTCGCCATGATTTCCTCCGAACACAAGATATGGGGCTCGATTTAAAGCTTTCTTTATTTTAATACATATTTCCGTTTTTTGTCAACACTCATGCCTTGCTTCCAATTTGGGAAAGTTTTTCTTACCGGTACCAGGAAGGACAAGGAAAGAGTAACACCATCTTTCTCTTTTTCGAATAAGATAAACCAAAATAGAAATAAGGAGGGAGTACTATGGACCATTCCCCTGCTCCTTTAAAATTTTTTCTGGGGGCAAATACGCCGCAGGGCTTTTTTTCGTTTTTCCGGGAACTGACCGAGAAATATAAAGAGGATTACACCCTTTATCCCATCAAAGGCGGACCGGGAACAGGAAAATCGACTTTGATGAAAAAAGCGACTTTGAACGCCATCAAATCGGAACCCTTTGGAGAACTTATCTATTGTTCTTCAGATCCGGATTCTCTGGACGCCGTTTTGCTTCCAAAACGAAAAATCATTATTGTCGACGCGACGCCGCCCCACACCATAGAACCGGCATATCCCGGCGCTTTTGAACGGCCCGTTTGCCTTTACAGCGCCTTTGATTACGACGCATTGGCGCAAAAACGAGAGATTCTTTATCCCCTCGTTGCCCAAAATCAAAGCTGCCATACGGCATGCGCTCGTTTAATGGCGGCGGCGCAAGGGCTTTTTTACGACAATTACCTTACCTTCCTTGCCGCATCGGATGTAGAGAAGATGGTCAAAACGGCAAAGAATCTGGCCATCAAGGAACTTCGAAGAAAAAAAGCGGAAGGTCCCGGAGAAGAACATTGTCGGTTCTTAAACGCGGTTACCCCGAAAGGATTCTACGGCTTTTACGAAAACTTGAAAGCCTGCCCCCGAATCGTCGCTATCGACGATCCTTTCGGAGCCGCTTCTTCCATTATGATGCAGGTATTACGCAAAGAGCTTCTCAAACGGGGTTTTTCTATCTACAGTTGTTTTTCCCCATTTGACCCGGAAAATAAAATCGACCATATTTTGGTCCCGGAAATTGGGCTGGCCTTCGTCACCCAAAACCGGCTTTTAGCGGTTCCCAAAGAAAAAATCAGCAAGACACTCCACTATACGCGATTCCTCATCAGCGATACGCCAAAACGGAAAAAGCAACGGATCCGTTTTAATCAACGGGTAGCTTTCGAGCTGATTAACGAGGCGATCCGTGTCTCCAAACGGGGAAAAGAACTACACGATGATATCGAAGCGGTTTACCACGATGCCGTAAATTTCAAAATTGTTGAACAGATAACAAAAGCCACACAAAAGGCAATCAATATCGCCAAAATTGATTGATTGTTTCGGGAAAATATGGTAGAATGAAAAAAAGGAGGAATTTATATGAAAATATACGATCTTACACAGGAAATTTTTTCTTCTATCGTTTTTCCCGGTGATCCGGCTCCCAAGTATACGCGGGTCCGTTCTATGGAAAATGGAGAGATGTGCAATTTAACTGAATTTTCCATGTGTGCCCACAACGGAACCCATATGGATGCACCGTTTCATTTTATTCGGGACGGAATTACTATTGAACAAATCGATTTGAACCGCTGCGTGGGCGACGCCACTGTGGTTTCTTTTGAAGGAGAGATCGGCGCCGAAGAGGCGAAAAAGCTCGTAGAAAACGCCAAACCCCGACTCCTTATTAAAGGCGATGTAAAGATATCCGCCGAAGCCGGCGAAGTATTTGCCGAGAACCTTTTGTTGCTTGGAATCGAACCGCAATCGGTAGGAATGGCTCATATCGCCTTATTGAGCCGGGAAATTGCCATTTTAGAGGGACTGGTGCTCAAAGAAGTACCTGAGGGAGATTATTTTCTTTCAGCTGCTCCTATTAAACTGGGCGGTTGCGACGGCGCGCCTTGCCGGCCGCTGCTTTTCTCCTGTGCGGAATAATTGAATACCCTGCCAACAAAAAACGCTTCCAAAGGAATGCCTTTGGAAGCGTTTTTTAATTTAATACGCCCAAACCAAAATCAAAACCAGAATCAAAATAACCGGAAGAAAAACTACAGCCGCCGCTAAAAACATGGCGGGCAAATCGCCCCGATCCAGCTGAAGCTTTTCGTCATCGCAAAACCGATCCGATTTTTTGATCTTTCCGAAAATGGCGTCGATCTTTTCCTTGAAAAACATAACCCTTACCTGCTGCCCAACTGATGGTGGCAAGCAACC
>CALXGT010000031.1 GCA_944387915.1 uncultured Clostridia bacterium | reverse complement strand
AGGAATACCAATATCAACAAGCCCTGATTTATATCAACAACGAGGAAAACTTAAATCTCACGGAGTTTAATGATGACTTTATCCGAAGAATCATTGAACAGGTGACCGTTCTATCCGCAACACAAATAAGGATACGATTTGTCGGTGGGTACGAACAGGATGCATATCTACCAGTGCGAAAATAGTTTGTCTACAAAAAAAGATGGCCCATATCCTTAAACAGGGGACATCGGTACCGAAAGGTTTGAAAGTGGATGTAGCAAGGGGTGTTAAGCAGCAACTCCAAAAGGCTAAAACAGGTACTGTTCCAGATGAATACTTAAAAAAATGGGAGACTCTTTTTGATAAGTTTAATCGCTGAGTGTCTATGGTAGCGGTAAGTATACATTCCTCTCAGACTTTTTCTTTTGGGTGTAAGACACTCGCTACAAAAGTGGCATCTAAAGTGTTCACCCATGACACACCTGCGGTCAGCACTTCGCGATCGCAGGTTTTTTCTTTTTTGGTAGAGATGCGCCCGCGCTTTTGGGGAAATACAACAAGGAACAGATAGCGGGATTCCACATGGGGAAGGGCAAACAGTCGCTAAAGCGAGCGATTCTCCTAAGACTTTGAACCCAATAAAAAAATTTGATATAATAAAAGGGTGCTTGGCTTTTGCTTCTATTTACAAAATAGATGGTTTTTTATCCGTTGGATATTTGATTTTTTCAATGGTTCGTCTTACGAGGACAAGGAGGAAGGGCGGTTATATGGGTTCGATACATGATGGGTTATTGGCGCAAGAATTCGCCGATTTATGCGGTGTAAGCAAGGACACTTTGCTGTACTATGATAAAATTGGGTTGTTTTCCCCTGAACTGATTGCGGAGAATGGGTACAGAGTATATTCGTTGGATCAAGTACACACCTTTGACCTTTTACTGCTTTTGCGGGATTCCCACCTTCCTCTTAAGCAGATTAAAAAGTATCTGGAAAATCGGAATTCAATAGAAATATTGGAATTGCTAAAAAAACAATCTCGTTTTTTACAGGAAGAGATACTCCGGTTACAAAGGCTGCGCCAGCGTTTGGAGCAGACAGCGTTGAAGATGGAGCACGGCATAAAACAGGATCAAAAGGAACCCGAAATCCGGCAGTGTGAAGAAAAACTGTACGTTGTGGTTCCGGTTACGTTGGAAACGCTCCATAATCGGAAGCGCAGAATGACGGCGGTGCGGGAATTTTTGCATGCCCGTCAAATCCAGGACCTGCAAGGGGATTATTTGCGGGGCGCCGTTATTTCCAAAGAACGCTTGCTGCAAGGATGCTATGAAAAGGATTTTTTCTGTGTTTGTATAGAGAATCCTTCGGAAGTGGAACAGTCAGAGGAGCTTTTGATTCAACGGCCTAAGGGCCTTTATGCAGTGCTTAGGCATTATGGCAGCTATAAAAACCTTCCTGCGTCTTATGAAAGACTGATACAGTATATTCACGCTCAGGGACTAAAAATCAGCGGAAATGGATATGAGACGGAATTGATGGGATATATTGGCGAACAAAATGATTCAGACTATGTAATAGAAATTGCTATAGAGGTAGCCCGCTCGAAGTAGCCGGCTACTTTTTTTCTCTTGACTATGGAGTTACTCCATACTTTATAATTGGCATTACAAAATAGAAAAAGGAGGCTGTTTGTTGTGACACAAAACGCAGTTATGCGATTGACTCTCAAGTCGGAGTGCCTGAGAGGGGAAACGGATGTCGCGATTCTTTATCCGGTAAAAAGAGAAGAAAAGCGGAATTTTGGGAGTATCACTGAAGTCAAATTACAAAAGCGAAAGGAGAAGTTGCAGGTTCTTTATTTACTTCACGGAAATGAAGGAGACAGTTTGAGCTGGATTACCAATACCCGTTTGGCGTTGTTTGCAAAAAAATATCCCAATTTGATGGTTGTGATGCCTACGATCAAAGAATTTCAGAGTTTCAGAGTGGGAGAGGAGGAAGTCCCCGATTATTATCAGTACCTTGCCGGCGAGTTGCCGGATTACATAGAGAGGATGTTTCCCATATCCCAAAAGCGGGAAGATACTTTGATTGCCGGAGTATTTATGGGGGGATATCTCTCTTATCGTGTTGCTATGGGAAATTCTGAAAAATACGGTTGTGTAGGCGCCGTTTCCAGCCCTTTGGATATTGTGCGGGATATGGCGGCCGGCCGGTACACCGGGTCGAAGTTTATGTATTCCTCGGATGAATTGAATCATGATCTCTTTTGGGATATCCGCGCTATGGTGGAAAATAATCTGGAAAAAGGGGTCGTTATGCCGAAGACATTTCAGGCATGCGGCACCGAAGATATCATGTATGACATCAATTGCCATATGAAGGAATTCTTTTCTAAACGACTTCCCGATCATACCTATGTGGAAGCCTTTGGCTCTCACAATTGGTATTCCGCAGACATGTTTTTGGAGAAGCTTTTAAATTGGCTGCCTTTGCAGGATAAGGAGGAAAAATAATATGGCAAGAATAGAGATGAACTATCCCGCTTACGGAATTTCTACCATGAACATTGTTATGCCCCAGTACGGTGATGCCGGTAGCAACAGGAAAATGACAAAGGAAGCATTTTACCAAGAAAAGTTTCCGGTGATCTGGTTATTCCATGGCGGCGGCGGAGATTGTACGGATTGGCTGCGCTATACCGAAGCGGAGCGTATAGCGGAAGAAAACCATTTGTTTTTAATCTGCATTTCCGTCGGGAACACCGCTTTCGCGGATATGCAGCGCGGCAATCATTACGCGAGCTTAATCAATGGATATATCTGGGACTTGATTTTTGATATGTTTCCCATGGCTTCCGACAAACGGGAAGATAACTACATTGTTGGCTTTTCCATGGGCGGGTATGGCGCTTTGCGCAACGGGTTGGAGCACCCGGAAAAATATGGTGCCATCGGAAGTTTTGCCGGTTCCGTCAGCATGGTGCAGCAGTATGTAAACGGCGGGTGGTGTCCCGCTTACGCCGGCTCTGTTTTCGGAGATAAGACAATTGGATCGGTTAACGATACATGGTATATGGCCAAGAAAGCGATGGATGAAGGAAAAGCGCCTTTCATTTACCTTAGTTGCGGTACAAAGGATGACGCCCATTATCCATGCAACATAGAATATCGCGCTATCTGAAGGAAATTGGATATGAAGTTGTCTGGGATGAGGAAGACTGCGGCTATGAATGGAGATTTTGCAACCATCAGTTGAAAAAATTTATCCAGTTGATTTTCAAAGATGGTCGGAGTTCAGCCAATGGAAACGAAAACAGAGATTCACAGGACAGATAAAAGCAAAGGAGAGATAAAAATGTCATTTTATCAGTTGGGGTTTTACTCCAAAATACTGGAAAAAGATACCGATGTGTTAGTTGCCGCTCCCGAAAAGCTGGATACCGATTGCAAAGTCGTATATTTGCTGCACGGCGGCGGTGGTGGCGGAAAAACGGACAACAAGTCCTGGTTAAATCAAAAAGAGGAATTGCAAAAATGGGCCGAAGAATACCAAATTGTTTTTATTATGCCCAGCGCGCCTGACAGCTTTTTTGCCAACACATGCACGGGAATCCGTTATCAGGATTATATGTTGGAAGAAGTGACGGTAAAGATGCCCGAAATTCTTAGAATTTCAAAATCCCGGCTCCAAACGGCGGTCGCGGGTATGTCTATGGGGGGAACATCCGCGTTTCGACTCGGCATGGCCGCTCCGGAACGTTTCGGAGCGATCGGTTGCCTGAGTTCCGGGAATTTGTGGATGAGCCCGATATCCAATACGGTACATGCCTACGCAGTAAAAAACGTATTCGGCGTAGAGCGCATTGAGGATATCGAGGGAACGGAATATGATTTCTTTGTAGACGCTTTGCGGAATATACGGGAAAATCGTCCCCTCCCCAAAATTTTTCATGTTTGCGGGAAACAAGACCATGCGCTGGTTCACGCCCAAACCACAGCGGCGTGGTTTCAAAACCATGCAAAGGAATATGATTACACCTATTACGAACCGGAGCAAGGAGGACACGGCGGCGCGTTTTGGGGACAGTGGTTCCCGAAATTTTTCCGCTTTTTCTCCGATTTGCAAAATAACGCCTAATAGGATTGCCCAAAACAGGCCGATCCTCGCCGCATTGTTACATTCTCCTTCACGATATTGTTTCTGTCTGCGTTTTCGGGTAGAATGGCAAATTTTCCCGCTTTCAGGAACAAAATGGAAATGGGCTTACGTACATTGACAGGTCGCCATCGGTTTTCTATAATGAATAAAACGTCTTTTCTCTTTCAAACTATGAGAAAGGTTTTATTTTAGAAAGAAAGTGGTGTAGAGACGGTGAAATTGATAGTAAGCGATCGACCTTTGCACTTGGATCTCCAGCCGGATGGAGAAATTCAATGGATCGATTTATCGTCGTTAAAAATAGGAAACTGTGTGGGTTGCTTCGGGTGCTGGACAAAGACTCCCGGAAAGTGTGTGATTAGAGATGACGCGGTAAATGTATACCCTAAAATCGCCAAAAGCGATGGGGTCATGCATGTAAGCCGAATCAAGTACGGCGGTTATGATACGGTGATGAAAACCATGCTGGAGCGCGCCATTCCCGTCCAGCAAGCGTTTATACGGATCTTACACGGGGAAACCCATCATGTCCAGCGCGAAGTGCTGCCCAAAAAAGCGGTGATTATCGCCTATGGCGAGATCAGCGACGAAGAGCGGGATGTGTTTCAAAGGCTGGTCGCGAGAAACGCGCGGAATATGAACTTTGAACAGTATCGGGTGATTTTCACTTCGGAATCGCAACTGGATGAAACGGTGCAAAGGGAGGTGGCGAAATGGAAAAAATAATGGTCGTAAACGGAAGTCCCCGCGCGCCCAAATCCAATTCCAAACGGTATGCGGCGCTCTTTTCCAAATACTCCAAGAATGGTACATCGTACTTTAATATTTCCAAAACCAACCATCTCGCGCTTTGCGGCGAAATGGAAGCGTTTTCCCACCTCTTGTTTGTGTTTCCCCTTTACGCGGATGGGATTCCGGTAACCTTGTTACATTTTTTAAAAACATTGGAGCAAAATCCGCCTAAAAATAAGCCCACGGTGTCGGTGCTGATCAATTGCGGCTTTTTAGAGAGCAGACAAAACGATGTGGCGGTGGATATGATGCGGCTGTTTTGCAAAGAAAACGGGTACCCTTTCGGTTCGGTGCTGAAGATCGGAAGCGGGGAAGCCATTTTGGATACTCCCTTTCGCGTTTTAGTGGCCCGGAAGATCAGAAAGCTCGCCAAAGGGATCGAAAAAAAGGAATATCAGGTGTTGAAGGTGAGTATGCCCTTGTCTCGGAAAATGTTTTTAAGAGCCTCTACCGTTTATTGGACAAATTACGGAAAGAAAAACAACGTCACCAAAGAGCAGATGGAAACGATGCAGATTGAGGGGCCGGGGGAAGACGAGAAGAAGACGAAACCGTTTTAAAGCCGCGTTTTTGGCTGCTTTTTTGGAAGATAAGAGGCGCTTCGGAAAAGGGAATCCCACCATTTTTCCCGGAAAAGTCTGGACAAAAATACGCGCATATGCTACACTGTAGCTCGGATGAACCGGCGGAAATTTTGCCGTTTTTTCCCCAACGGAAAAAGCGAATCGGGGATACCGGTTGCTATGTGACATAGCGACCGGTTTTTTGCCCCGATTTTCCATGTAAAAGGATGGCGTCGTCGTTTTCTCGCCACAGCCGGACAAATTTTGTGGAATGCTCCACGACATCGAGGGTATGGTCATGATTCAAGCCATTGCGAAAAAGTGTATCACATTTATGCAAAAAGAGGCGGTGCTGTGCGTCGCTATTTTGTGCGCCGTGGTATCCTTCTTTTTTTCTCCGCCGAGCAAGGAAGTTTTTTCCTATATTGATTGGGATACGCTGGCTCTTTTATTCAGCTTGATGGCAGTGATGAAAGGGTTTCAAAAGGCGGGCTTGTTCGTTTATTTGGGGAATGGGCTTTTAAAAAGGACGAAAACCTCTCGGGCGATGCTGTTGGTGCTGGTTTTTCTTCCTTTTGTGCTGAGCATGGTGATTACCAATGACGTTTCCCTTATCACTTTCGTTCCTTTTGGCTTGATTGTTCTGCGCATGGCGAAGCTGGAGCAATTGGCAGTGCCGTTAGTAGTGTTGCAGACGGTTGCCGCCAATTTGGGAAGTATGCTCACTCCCATGGGGAATCCGCAAAACCTGTATCTGTACGCCAAGTCGGGCATGGGCTTTTTTGAGCTTTGCGGATTGATGTTTCCGTATGTCCTTTTTTCCGGCGTTTGTTTGGCGGCGCTGGTTTTGGTTCGAAAATTTTCGGTGGTGGAGAGCGTTTCAGTTTCTTCCCAATGGAAGGGACTGAAAAGTATTTCCGTTTACCTTTTTGGGTTTGGACTTTGCCTTTTGGGACTGTTTGGAGTGATTCCTTCCTTGGCGATTGCCCTGGTGACGGGAATTTTCCTCTTTTTCTTTGACCGAAAGCTTCTTCTTTCGCTGGATTATTCCCTCCTGGGAACGTTTTTGGCTTTTTTCGTTTTTATTGGGAATGTTGCCAGCATCGAAGGGTTTACCCGTTTCCTTTCCTCGCTTTTGGAAGGGCATGTGGAAACGGTGGCGATTTTGGCGAGCCAGATTATCAGCAACGTTCCGGCGGCGTTGCTTTTATCCGGATTTACGACCCAGTGGGATGGGTTACTGATAGGCTGTAATTTAGGGGGATTAGGGACATTGATCGCCTCCATGGCGAGTTTGATCTCCTACAAAATGATCGCCGTAGAGTACCCTAAACAGCGCAAACGGTATTTCTTTTGGTTTACCGTGTGTAATATTGCTTTGCTTGGCGCTTTGATTTTACTCCATTTGGTGATATCCCGTTAGCGAGTACGTTTCAAAGCCTTTCAAAGCGGGATTTTCTATGGGTGCGCCTTAAGGGACGATAGATAGGTAAAGCCGAAAGCAAAACAAAATTTGACAAAAGTGAAAAATTGGTTTTATAATAAACAAATAAAGGCTTTTGGTTTGGGCAATGTCCTTACCGGTAAAAGCCTCTTTCCGACTACTATGACAAAATGAGGTGTTATCTTTGGAAACAACGTCAGAAAGTAAGCAAGGGATTTGGAACCCTATTTTTATCAGCGTCTTCATTACCAATATCTGCATCAATATGGGGCAGCAGATGATGAATACGCTGATCCCCAAATTTGCCGATTATTTGGGGGCGACAGCATCGGTGGTAGGTGCGGTGACCAGTATGTTTGCCGTAACCGCTTTGGCGATCCGTCCGTTTTCCGGCCCGGCTTTTGACAGCTTTTCGAAAAAACGGCTGTTGATGATCGCTGTGGCGGATATTTTTCTTTCCTTTTTGATTTACAGCGTCGCGCAAACGGTCCCTCTCTTGATTATTGCCCGGTTGATTCAAGGCCTTGGGGTAGGGTGTGTTTCTCCCCTTTGCCTGGCGATGGCGGGGGACTCCCTGCCGGAGGATATGATGGGACGGGGGATCGGGATTTTTACTTTGGCCCAGGCGGTGGCGCAGGCGATCGGTCCCAATATCGGCCTTTCTCTTTGCGAGAAAATCGGCTACAATTTTACCTTTGCGATAGGCGCCTGCGTGATGGCGGCGGCGTTTGTCGTAGCAAGCATTATGAAGGAACCGAAAAATGATACGCCCAGACTCAAATACCGGATCACACTGGATCGGATGATCGCGAAGGAAGCCCTTCCCAGCTCCCTGTTGCTTCTCTTTTTGGGGATGGCGTTTTCTTGTATCAGCTCCTTCCTTGCGATTTACGGTGCTCTTCGCGGTGTCGATGAGATCGGGCTGTATTTTACTGTTTACGCGGGAATGTTACTATTGACCAGACCCATCGCCGGACATATTACCGACCGGTTCGGATTTGATAAAGTGATCATTCCCGGGATCTGTTTCTTTGGGATCTCCTTTTTGATCATCAGCATTTCCCAAACCCTTTTAAGCTTTTTGATCGCGGGTGCGGTGGGCGCTTTCGGCTATGGCGCTTGCCAACCGGCGATCCAGGCGTTAAGCATTAAGCGGGTTCCAAAGGAAAAACGGGGCGCCGGTACATCCACGAACTATCTGTGTATGGATATCGGTATGCTCTGCGGGCCTCTTCTTTCCGGTTATATCATCGAAGCGTGCCTGGGGCTGGGTATGGAGGAAGTCGCCGCGTACTCTTCTATGTACCGGCTGATGCTGATCCCCATGGGAATTGCCCTTTTGTATTTCTTGCTGACCAAGAAAAAACTGTTTGGCCTTTAATAGAATGAAACCATAATAACGTATGCTTTCGAAAGGAGGAAACCAGTGAACGGAGTATTTTGGGCTTCTTTTGGCGCAGGTTTTACCTTTTTGATGACGGCGCTTGGTGCGTCGATGGTGTTTTTCTTCCGAAACAAAACCAATACCGAGATCCAGCGGGTATTTTTGGGCTTTGCCGCAGGGGTGATGACTGCGGCGTCGGTTTGGAGCCTTTTAATTCCCGCCATCGAAGACGCGCAAGCGGCGGGAATGATCCCCGTTCTTCCGGCGGTGGGCGGCTTTTTTCTCGGCGTCGCCTTTTTATTGCTGATGGACCGGCTGATTCCTCATCTTCATCCGGACGAAGACCGTCCGGAGGGGATGCCTTCTTCCTTAAAGCGCTCCACCCTGATGGTGCTGGCGGTGACCCTTCATAATATCCCGGAAGGAATGGCGGTGGGCCTTTCCTTTGGTATCGCGGCCCAGCACGGGGGCGATATTTCCGCTATGAGCGGAGCGATCGCGCTGGCTATCGGTATGGGGATCCAAAATTTTCCCGAAGGCGCCGCGGTTTCTCTCCCCTTGCGGCAGGAAGGCATGTCTTCGGTAAAAGCATTTATCTACGGAGCGCTATCCGGCGCGGTGGAACTGATTTTCGGCGTGCTGGCGGTTTTGATTTCCGGTTTTGTAGAGCCTTTGATGCCATGGTTTCTTTCCTTTGCCGCAGGGGCTATGATGTATGTGGTAGTGGAAGAGTTGATTCCGGAAGCCCATCTGGGCGAGCATTCCCATACAGGAACGCTGAGCGTTATGGTGGGATTTGCGGTAATGATGCTTTTAGATGTAGCGTTAGGATAAAAAGAGAGCGGGTTTCCGCTCTCTTTTCTTTATATAAGCGCAAAGGAAAAGGACGGTCCTTTACCGGAAAATTGCACAAGGAACGAAAGGTTTTGATAGGTAAAGCGTATAAATTCATGGAAAGGTATAGAAATGTTTTTCTTTTTGTGGTACAATGTTTGCAAACATAGTTAACAATATTCTGCATTATAAAAGGAGGTCAAATATGTTTCCTAAAAAATTAGTGAAACAGGTCATCTGCGACTATGATAATCCCATCGTAGAGACCAAAGCAGGAAAGCTTCGCGGCGTTATTGTCGACGGGACCTATATTTTCCGTGGGATTAAGTACGCCGACGCCGAGCGGTTCCATATGCCGAAGCCGGTAGCGCCTTGGGATGGGATCAAAGACGCGATCATGTTCGGCCCGGTTTGTATGGAGATCAGCACGCCTATTGCCCACGACGCGTATAATGTCCCCCATTTTTATTTCCCCCAGGACGAAAACTGCCAGTACTTAAACGTATGGACCCAGTCTACCGACAAAAACGCCAAAAAGCCGGTTATGGTTTGGATCCATGGCGGCGGATTCGCTACTGGTTCCTCGGTGGAGCTTTACGCCTATGACGGCGAAGAGCTTTCCGTTTTCGGCGACGTGGTGGTAGTGTCGTTAAACCATCGCTTAAATTGCATCGGATATCTGGATCTTTCCGATTATGGCGACGAGTATAAATATTCGGGAAATGTAGGCATGGCGGATATCGTCGAAGCGTTAAAGTGGATCAAGGAAAACATTGCGGCATTCGGCGGCGACCCGGATAACGTGACCATCATGGGTCAGTCCGGCGGAGGCATGAAGGTTTCCTCCCTTCTTCAGATGCCTGCGGCGGACGGCCTGTTCCATAAAGCGTCCATTCAAAGCGGCTTAATGTACAAAGGAAAAGACATTCTCCCGGAACAGTCCAAAGCGTTTGCCGCAAAAGTTGTGGCAAATCTTGGATTGGATCAGGGAAGCATCAAAGAGATCGAAAAGATCCCCTACTTTAAGTTAGCGCGCGCCGTGATGCAGGTTCAGGCGGACCAGGGCGCCGGTGCGGGTATGATGAGCTTAGGTCCAGTCAAGGATGACGATTATTACTTTGGATACGGCCCTCTCAACGGCTTCAGAGAGGAGACCAAGAACATCCCCATTTTGGTAGGTTCCGTATTGGGCGAGTTTACCAATAACTTTAACATCGAGCTGGCTCCCGGCGAGAAAAACAAATGGGATGACGCATTGAAGGATAAGCTGTTTAAAGAGAGACTGGGCGATCAGGCGGACGCCATCGTCGAAGAGTTTAAAAAGGCGTATCCCGATCGGAACACGGCGGACGTGTTGTTCATCGATAAGAACGTGCGTCTGGCATGCATGGAATACACCGAGGGACGGGTAGTAAGCGGCTGCGCGCCCACCTATCTGTGGCTGTTTAATTTAGAGTGCCCCTTAAACGGCGGCACCATTCCTTGGCATAACGCGGAAGAGGCGTATATGTTCCATAACGCCGAATACTTAGAGGCATCTTACATTCCCGGCGTTTCCGAGAATCTGCAAAACCTGATGACCGGCGCGTGGGTTTCCTTTGCCTATTACGGCGACCCCAATAAGGCGAGAAACCTCCCCTTGTGGAAGCCGGTGGAAAAGGGCGTTTATCATACGATGATCTTTGATGCTGAAACCAAGAGTGCCTGCAATCACGACACCAAACTGATGAATATGCTTCCCGATGCCGATACCACCAACCGGGGACCGCGCAAACGGGCTCCGATACTGGGCGGCGGACCGAGACAGTCCATCTGATAAATGATACGGACAGGAGGATACAGCGTTATGTTTATGAGAAAACTCACAAGCCAGGTGGTCTGCACCTACGACGATCCGGTCGCGCAGACCAAACGCGGCAAGGTAAGAGGCGTAAAGATCGACTCTACCTATATTTTCCGCGGCGTCAAGTACGCCGACGCCAAGCGGTTTCATCTTCCTACGGCGGTAGAGCCCTGGGATGGCGTCAAGGAAGCATTAAATTACGGATATTGTTGTCCGGAGCTCAACACCCCCGTTCCCCCCGACGCGTATTTGGATCCCCATTTTTACTATCCCCAGGATGAAAACTGCCAGTATCTGAACGTTTGGACCCAGACGCTGGACGAAAACGCCAAAAAGCCGGTCATGGTCTGGATGCATGGCGGCGGATGGTTTATGGGCTCCAGCGTAGAGATTTACTCTTATGACGGCGAAAACCTTTCGGCGTTTGGCGATGTGGTGGTGGTGTCTTTAAATCACCGCACCAATATTTTGGGCTTTATGGATCTTTCCGCTTACGGCGATGAGTATAAGTATTCCGCTAACTGTGGTTTGGCCGACCTGGTCGCGGCGCTGAAATGGGTGAAAGAGAACATCGCGGCGTTTGGCGGCGATCCCGATAACGTTACCATTATGGGCCAGTCCGGCGGCGGCGCGAAGGTCCTTTCCATGCTTTCTACCCCCTCGGCTTACGGACTGGTTCAAAAGGTCATTATGCAGTCCGGCGGTCCCACCGGCAGAAAAGACGACAGCGCCAAAGAAAACGCCCTCCGGTTTACCGAAGAGGTGATGAAAAACCTCGGCCTTACCAAAGAGACCTATAAAGAGATTGAAACGGTTCATTACTATGACTTGGCGGAAGCGGCGAAAAAAGCCATCGCCGACCTGGGAAGCGAAGGGATTACCATCAACTGGGGTCCTCAGTACGACGGCGATTTCTACTTAGGCCACCCGTTGGTTTACGGGTTCCAGGAGGAAACCAAAAACGTTCCCATCTTAGGCGGATCGGTTATGGGTGAATTTACCTCCAACGCATTGAGAAGCCCTCTGCAAAGCAGCAAAAACAGCTGGGACGACGAGACCAAGATGAAGCTCCTCAAGGAGAAATTCGGAGACGACGCCGAGGCGATCGTAGAGGAATTCAAAAAGGCGTATCCGGAGAAAAACTATGTGGACGTGATGTTTATGGACGTCAATCTCCGGAAAGGATTTATGGAATTTTGTAAGGCAAAAGCCGCTTACGGCGGTGCACCCATCTATAACTGGTTATTTAATTTCGAGTCTCCCTATAAAGGCGGCGGCGTCGCATGGCATAACTCGGAAGAACCCTTTATGTTCCATAATGCCGACTGCATCGAGACCGCGTACGTTCCCGGCGTTTCCGAAAAACTTCAGGATCAGATGGCGGGAGCCTGGGTCGCTTTTGCCAAGACGGGCAATCCCAACCACGATCTTATCCCCGAGTGGAAGCCGGTGACCCCCGATACGGTCAATACCTTAATTTTCGATCGGGAGTGCCGTTTGGGCGTAGACCACGATAAGAAGCTTACCGCGCTCATTCCCGATCTGGGCTTGTTCGGCGGAAGAAAATAGTGATCTGAATACAGGCGGGGGATTCCCCCTGCCTTCCAACAGGAGGGTTTCATATGTTTCCAAAAAAATTGACGAAACAGGTCATCTGCGATTACGATAATCCTATCGTAGAGACCAAAGCGGGAAAACTTAGAGGTGTTATTGTAGACGGCACCTATATTTTCCGGGGTATTAAATACGCGGACGCGGAGCGTTTCCAAATGCCGAAGCCGGTGGCTTCCTGGGATGGAATCAAGGATGCCATTATGTTCGGCCCGGTTTGCATGGAGATTCAAACCGATATCGCCCACGACGCGTATAACGTTCCCCATTTTTATTTCCCTCAGGATGAAAACTGCCAGTACTTGAATGTTTGGACCCAGTCTATCAACGATACAAACCGGAAAAAACCGGTTATGGTATGGATCCATGGCGGCGGTTTCGCCACCGGTTCTTCGGTAGAGCTTTACGCCTATGACGGCGAGGAGCTTTCGGTATTCGGCGACGTGGTCGTGGTTTCTTTGAACCACCGGCTCAACGTGCTGGGCTTTTTGGACGTTTCCGGTTACGGCGACGAATATAAGTACTCCGGCAATGTGGGTATGGCGGATATCGTCGAAGCGCTCAAATGGATTAAGGAAAATATCTCGAAGTTTGGCGGCGATCCGGATAACGTGACCATTATGGGTCAGTCCGGCGGCGGCGGAAAGGTCGCGGCTTTGCTCCAAATCCCCGCGGCGGACGGCCTGTTCCATAAAGCGGTGATTCAAAGCGGCGTAACGGCGGGTGGACGGTTAGTGAAACAGGAAGATGCCAAAGAGTACGCGGATTTGGTAGTCGAAGCCCTCGGCCTTACCAAAGAGACCTTTAAGGACAACATCGCTTCGATTCCTTACTTTAAGCTTGCGAGAGCGACCCAGGAGGCTTCGGCGAAGCTTGCGGAAAAAGGTAAGAGCGTGGGTTGGTCCCCCGTTTATGATGACGACTACTACAAAGGAACCGCTACCATTACGGGATTCCGCGAGGAAACCAAAAAGATTCCTATGATGGTAGGCTCTTTGCTGGGAGAGTTTTCCAATAACTTTATCTTCGAGCCGGCGCCCGGAAGCAAGAACAGCTGGAGCGAAGAGCTGAAACAAAAACTGTTCAAGGAAAAATTCGGCGATAAGGCCGACGAGATCGTCGCCGCCTTCAAAAAGGCGTATCCCGATAAAAATACCGCCGATGTGCTGTTTGTGGACCAAACGTTCCGCAAAGGCGTTTTGGAGTATGTCGCAAAACGGGTAGAAGCGGGCTGCGCGAATATTTACGAGTGGATGTTCAATTTAGAGTGCCCGTTAAACAACGGAACGTTAGCGTGGCATAATGCCGAGGAAGCGTATATGTTCCATAACGCCGAATACTTAGAGGCGTCTTATATTCCCGGTGTTTCCGAATGGCTCCAGGATGTTATGACCGGCGCGTGGGTGTCCTTCGCCCGTTATGGCGATCCCAACAAGGCGAGAAATCTGCCCCTTTGGACGCCGGCGAAACCGGGTTGTCACGACGTGATGATCTTCGACCGGAAGGTGGGTATGGTTACCGACCACGACAAGGAACTGATGGAAGCGCTGCCAACGGTCAATGGTTTCGGCTTTAAGCTTGGAAACCGGGGCGGCGACGGAAAACCGAGACTGGGCGGCGGCCCCAGACAATCCACTTGATGAAGGGAGAACAGTAGATTATGTTTATGAGAAAACTCACAAGCCAGGTCGTCTGCACCTATGACGATCCGGTGGTGGAAACCAAACAGGGAAAGCTCAGAGGGCTTAAAATCGATTCCACCTATATTTTCCGAGGCGTCAAATACGCCGACGCCGAGCGGTTCCATTTCCCCAAGTCTCCGGCAAGCTGGGAAGGGGTCAAAGAAGCGATTACTTACGGCTACTGCTGCCCGGAAATCAATACCCCGGTGCCCCACGACGCCTATAACGTCCCTCATTTCTGGTTCCCCCAGGATGAGAACTGCCAGTACTTAAATATCTGGACCCAGTCTATCGATAAAAACGCCAAAAAACCGGTCATGATCTGGATGCATGGCGGCGGATGGTTCTCCGGCTCTTCGGTAGAGATCTACTCCTACGACGGCGAAAACCTCTCGATTTTCGGCGACGTGGTGGTGGTTTCCTTAAATCACCGGCTCAACGTGCTGGGCTTTTTGGATCTTTCCGCTTACGGCGACGAGTATAAGTATTCCGCTAATTGCGGCTTAGCCGACCTGGTCGCGGCGTTAAAATGGGTCAACGAAAACATCGCGGCATTTGGCGGCGATCCCGATAACGTAACCATTATGGGACAGTCCGGCGGCGGCGCCAAGGTACTTTCCATGCTTCAGACCCCTGCGGCGGACGGTTTGTTCCACAGAGGGATCATGCAGTCCGGCGGTCCTACCGGCGGCGCCGCGAAAAACGAAAAAGAGATCGCTTTGCGGATGGCAGATCTGGTGCTGCAATTTTTGGACATCACTCCCGACCGGGTCAAAGAGATCGAAACGGTTCATTACTACGATCTGGCGGAAGCGGCGGCGCAAGCCCTTTATGTCATCAACGAAGAGTACGGCACCAGCTATAACTGGGGCCCCCAGACGGATATGGATTACTATTACGGCCATCCTCTCCAGACGGGATTCCGGAAAGAAAGTCTCCATATTCCTCTCCTTGCCGGTTCGGTGTTGGGCGAATTTTCCAACAACTTCGACGTCTTCTTAAAGGAAGGCAGCAAGAATGCCTGGAGCGACGCGGAGAAGAAGGAACTGATGGATCGCTGGTACGGCGACAAGGCGGACGCGATCTTGGAAGCCTTCAAGGAAGCCTACCCCAAACGGAATACGGCGGACGCTTTGTATGTGGATACCAGACTTCGGAAAGGCTACCTCGAGTTTACCAAGGCGAGAGCGGCCACCGAGGGCGCGGCGCCCATCTACAACTGGCTGTTTAACTTAGAGTCTCCCTGGATGAACGGCGTTATGCCCTGGCATAACGCCGAGGAGCCTTATATGTTCCATAACGCCGAGTACATCGAGACCGCCTATATTCCCGGCGTCTCCGAGCGGTTACAGGATCAGATGGCGGGCGCGTGGGTCGCTTTTGCGAAAACCGGCAACCCCAACCATGATTTGATCCCCAACTGGCCGGCGGTGACCCCCGACAGCGTTCCCACCATGATGTTCGATGAGGAATGCGAAGTGGGAATCGACCATGATAAGAAGCTGATGGAATTGCTGCCTGACGCTCCCAAAGGCTTCCCCGGCTCTAAGCTGATGAAAGCCATCTTTGGCGTTAAGCCCTATAAACCTTATAAATAAGGTTTAGCTGGTTCCCGGTAAGGGAAGCAGCGTCCTTATAAACCAATGAACTCCCCCGGAATGGTTCCGGGGGAGTTTTGCTTTCATATAATAGCTAAAAATTATTGACATAAATTTTAATTTTTTATATAATTAAGTTATGAGAATAGGGTTCGCAAGAAAGGAGCGCATGATGAAACGTCTTATTCTTCTTTTCGCTCTCCTTTTATCCTGCGTTTCCCTTTGCCGGTACGCGTACCCGCCTGTACCGGTGGTGTACGGGTTTTTGACCGATGATTATATGGATCCTAATCCGGCCACCATAGCGAACCGGCAGTTTCAAGATTATCTTTTCCCGGAAGGATGGAATGAAGAGTATTGCTATCCGGATTGGTACGGCGGGAGATATGTCCGTTCTCTCAGCGATGCCCCCAATGGAAAACTCTACTTGGTAATCCAGATCGTTCGCGGCTATGCCTACATGGAAGACGAGATCCATAAAATTATGGCGCAGGCGGAAAACGCAGGGTATGCCTTCGAGTATGTCCCCATTTCTTTTGAGGGGTTGTATGAATTGATGGAACGCTGTATAGAAGAAACGGAAAAGCGTCCTGCTTATGACCAGGACGGCAATCCAATCGGTGCGGAGGGATATAACGTTAATGTGAGAGATTCTAAGGTGGAACTCACTGTGCGAGGAGATCTCAAAAAATTTTTAGGTTGGAAGCTCTACTTAAAATATTTGTTTCACCCGCATATCCGGCTAAGGGAAGAACCCTGGGCAGAAACATTTTTGGACGTAGAAAGGAGAAGCTTATGAAACGTCTTATTCTTCCTTTCGTGCTCCTTTTGTCATGCGTTTCCCTTTGCCGGTACGCGTACCCGCCTGTACCGGTGGTGTACGGATTTTTGACCGATGAATTTATGTACCCTAACCCGGCCGCCATTGCGAACCGGCAGATTCGACAGCACTATTTTTCGGATG
>CALXGT010000030.1 GCA_944387915.1 uncultured Clostridia bacterium | reverse complement strand
ATGGCAACAACCAAAAGGACTTTTAAAACCATGTACGCCGGCAGAGAATTGACGGTAGAAACGGGAAAAACCAGTGAACTGACCAATGGTTCTTGCTGGCTGACTTACGGGGAAACGGTGGTTATGGCCAACGTTACCGCCGCCGACAAGCCCAGAGAGGGGATCGACTTTTTCCCGCTCAACATTGATTACGAGGAGAAATTGTACGCGGTAGGAAAGATCCCCGGTTCGTTTTTGCGCCGGGAAGGAAGAGCCAGCGAGCATGCGACGCTGACCTCTCGTATGATCGACAGACCCCTTCGTCCCCTTTTCCCCAAGGATATGCGTAACGACGTGACCGTCGTGGTGACCGTACTTTCCAGCGACGTAGACAACGCGCCGGAGATCATCGGATTTTTGGCGGCGTCTATCGCCATCTCCATTTCGGATATCCCCTTTAACGGAACCATCGGCGCCGTTAGCGTGGGCTTAGTGGACGGCAAGGTGGTTTTGAATCCCAACACCGCCCAGAGAGAAGCCTCCGATTTGGATTTGACGGTGGCCGGTTCGGCGGACAAGATCGTTATGATCGAAGCGGGAGCCAACGAGATTCCTAACGACGTAATGCTTAACGCTATTGCCGAAGGCCATGAGGAGATCAAAAAAATTGTCGCTTTCATTGAAGAGATCAAAGCGGCGGTAGGAAAAGAGAAATTCGCGTTCGAGTCCAAAGAGGTCCCGCATGAGCTTTTGGACGAAGTGTTGGATGAATTTGGCGATCAGTTTAAATACGCCCTCGACACCGACGACAAGAATATCAGAGAAGAGCGGCTCCTTCCCATTAAGGACGCGATCCACGAGAAATACGACGAGGAGCAGGGCGCTCCGTTAATGGACGAGGTCATTTATAAAGCGCAGAAGGTCATTGTTCGCCGCTGGCTTTTGGATGAGCAAAAGCGGGTAGACGGCAGAGGTATGGACGAGATGCGTCCTCTTTCCGCCGAGATCGATCTTCTTCCCCGGGCGCATGGTTCCGGACTCTTTACCAGAGGCCAGACCCAGGTATTGACCGTTGCCACCTTAGGGCCTATGGGGGATGCCCAGATGTTGGACGGATTGGACGAGCATACCGAAAAGCGGTATATGCACCAGTACAATTTCCCCTCTTACTCGGTAGGCGAGACCAGACCTTCGAGAGGTCCGGGACGCCGGGAAATCGGCCACGGCGCGCTGGCGGAAAAAGCGCTTATCCCGGTACTGCCTTCGGTGGATGAGTTCCCCTATGCCATCCGCACCGTTTCCGAGGTCCTTTCTTCCAACGGTTCTACTTCCCAGGCTTCCATCTGTGGCTCTACACTGGCGCTGATGGCGGCGGGCGTTCCCATTTCCGCTCCGGTAGCGGGAATTTCCTGCGGCTTGATTACCGAAGGGGATCGCTGGATGACCATGGTGGACATCCAAGGGCTCGAGGACTTCTACGGGGATATGGACTTTAAAGTGGGCGGTACCCATAACGGTATCACCGCGATTCAGGTGGACATCAAGATCGACGGTCTGACCTTGGACATCATCAAGGAAGCTTTCGAGAAAACCGAGAAAGCGAGAAAATATATCCTGGATGAGGTTATGCTCAAGGCCATTCCCGCGCCGAGAGAGGAAGTCTCCAAGTACGCGCCCAAGATGGTTTCTACCACCATTTCTCCCGACAAGATCAGAGAGGTCATCGGTTCCGGCGGAAAGGTGATCCAGAAGATCTGCGCGGAATGCGACGTTAAAATCGACATCAGCGACGACGGCAAGGTCTTTATTTTGGGTGTGGACAAAGACAATGTCAACCGCGCTCTTTATATCGTGGAGACCATTGCGAAGGACCCCGAAGTGGGCGCCATCTACAAAGGGAAAGTCACTCGTCTGATGAACTTTGGCGCTTTCGTGGAGATTGCTCCCGGAAAAGAGGGCTTGGTTCATATTTCCAAGCTGGAAAACAACCGTGTCGAGAAGGTAGAAGACGTTGTTAGCCCCGGCGACGAGGTTTACGTTAAGGTCATCGAGATCGACTCCCAGGGACGGATCAACCTGTCCCGGAAGGATGCCATGAACGATCTGGCGAAAAAAGGAAAATTAGACTAAGGGAAAAGACGGAAGCGCCGCTTCCGTCTTTTTTGCAGGAGGGACCAAATGATCGCACCAAATAAACGAAGAGATCTTATCTTTGATCTGGATGGAACGTTGACCGATTCGGCGGAGGGAATTTTGCGCTGCGCCCGCTACGCGCTGCAAAAGCTTTCCCTTCCTTTGCCGCCCGAGGAGACGTTGAGAAAATTTATCGGGCCGCCGTTATTGGGGGCGTTTACCGATCTTTGCGGATTGGATCAGGAGACGGCGCTCCAATGCGTATATTGGTATCGGGAGCGGTATCGGGAGATCGGATTGTTTGAGAATCGGGTATACGACGGGATCCCCGAGGCCCTTCGTCAGCTGAAAAGCAAGGACAAGCGGCTATTTGTCGCTACCAGTAAGCCGGAACCTTTTGCCATCCGTATTCTTGAAAAATTCGGGTTGGCGCCGGAGTTTGATCTCATCGCGGGAAGCCTTTTAGACAACAGCCGAAGCGAAAAAGGGGAGGTTTTGACCTACCTGATGGATGCGGCTTCCATCTCTCCGGATAATGCGGTGATGATCGGGGACCGGTTTTACGATGTGAAGGGCGCAAAAGAGGTAGGGCTTCCATGCGTCGGCGTGCTGTACGGCTTTGGAGATTCCAAAGAGCTTTCCGAGGCGGGCGCATGCCAGCTGGTTTCCACACCGTTGGAGCTTGCCCGGTATTTTCAGTAATCTTCTGCGTCGGGTCGCAATACGGATAGAAAAGCCCCCGTTCCAGTCAAAGCAGCTGGAACGGGGGCTCGTTTTTGGAGTCATTCCAATAGTTCGTAAGCCAGATCCTCCCATTTTAACTGGCTTTCTTCGTTGGTATCCGGCGGCAAAAGGGCTCTCGCCACCAGCATCAGATCTTCCGAATCGATATCGGTGCGGCGAAGATGGGCGTAATCGCCGTCTAATTTTTCCACAATGTAGTAAAAAGGTCCTAAGCTCATATTATTCCTCCAAGACAGATTTGATTTTTTTTGCGGGGACGCCGCCCACCGTCGTATTGGCGGGGACATCCTTGGTCACCACCGCGCCGGCGGCGACGATCGCGTTTTCCCCGATGGTCACACCGGGGAGAATGACCGCCCGGGCGCCGATCCATGCGTTTTTTCGAACCACTATCGGCGCGGGGTAAAGGTTTTGGCGGTCGCTTGGCGCAGCGCCATGATTTAACGTGGACAAGATCACCTGGTGACCGATCAAAACCCCGTCCTCCAGTTGGATCCCGCCATGATCTTGGAACGAACAGCCTCCGTTGATGAATACGTTTTTCCCTACGGAAATGTTCTTACCAAAATCGGTGTAAAAAGGGGGAAGAAGGCAAAAAGACGGGTCCACTTCCTTTCCCGTCAGCCGGGAAAAAAGGGCTTGTACTTCCTTAGGAGCGTGATAACCGGTGTTTAAGTCGGCGGTGATCTTGAGCGCCTCCTGGCTTTCCCGGCACATAGCGTCGTACGCTTCGGTACCCGCGAGGATGGGCTTGCCATGCTGTAAATGGCTTAAAAATTCCGAAAGCTCCATAGTTCTCCTTTACTTCCGCTCTCCCACATTTCGATACCGTTCCTTTTGCTCTTTGAGATCCGGGATCTGGCCCGGTCCCGCGGCGCAGGTTTTGATCTCGGTGGAATGTTCCAATTTTCCCGCGTAATACAGCCGGGAACGGGCGATCTGTTCCTTTGGGAAAGAGACGAGAATCTCCCCATTTTCGATGGAAAGGTTGCCCGAGATCCCGCAAACGGGACATTCTACCTCGGTGCCCCGGTGGGTGACCTCTAAAAGCTCGTTATGGCATACGGGGCAAACGCCTTCTTTGTCTCCCCGCCAGCGGGTACGGGTCTCCTCGTCTTCGGCGCTTAACGCTTCGGCGATATGCTCGCCCAGTTTTTTCATCCGCTCCATCACCGGAATGTTCCCCAATACATGCTCATAAGCCATAGCCCCGTAGTATTTATAGGCGTCGATTACGTCGATGCCCATGGACATCGTGAAGGCATACATAGTCGGCAAAGAGAAGGAAAGCCAGTTTTCGGTCATAGCCCCTCCTACCGTAATGAGAGCGCCCACCCGTTTTTTAAAGCTCCGCTCGTCGGGAAGCTCGCTTTTGTCTTTTTTGGCGGCGAGACCCGCTTCGTAACAGGTCTTGCGGAAGGAAATATCGTGGGAGGGACCGATCCGGTCGCAAACCACCTTAAAATTCCCCGTAGGAGTCATTTCATAAACGGGAGAACCCAGGATCACGGCATCCGCTTCCATAAGCGCTTCGTCGAGAATGGGAAAATCGTCCTTTAACGGACAACCGCCCTTGCCTCTTCCAGTAATCATTCCTACGACGCAGGAGATGCAGCCGGTACAGATATGGATATTGAAGTCGTCCGCCCGAAGAAAGCGGATGGTATGACCCGCTTTTTCACATGCGAGAAGGGCTTCCTTAATCATTACTTCGGTATTGCCCAGTTTCCGGCCAAAGGAAATGCCTAAAACGTTTTTCTTTTCCATACAATCTCCTTATATCACACGATCTCGACGGTGCGTTCTTTCGTCCCTTCAAGGGGCACCGGGATGTAAGCGGTACGCACGGCGACGGTGAGCTTGACCTGGTGGGTGCCGGGAGCGAGACCGCCTTCTTTGGCGACGCGAATAATCAAAGGTTCGCCATACTCCCATTTGTAGCTGGTGACCGTTTCCGCTTCTTTTAATGTAAAGTAGTCGATCCGATCCAGAGAGACCGAGATGCTTTCATCAGGGATCATCTCGCCGTCTACGGCTACATGGACATATTCCATCATAGAAAGAGGGATCCCCCGGTAATAGGTGATGTTGGTTTGAAGCTCAAACCCGGTGATTACGCCGTTTTCCACTACATTGACGCAGCTGTCCTTCAAAAATACGTTATTATCAAACATCAGTTTCCCTCCGATCCCTGGATTTCTTTTAAGCACTGTTGAATGTACTTTTGGTTGGCGGCCACCTGCTCCTTTTCCACAGTGGGGTGACCGGGGAGGGTGAACCGGTTTCCTTCGTATTCGGTAGCCACATAGCCGTCGTAACCTTTGCTGTGAAGATACTGTAATAACCCCTTAAAGTCAATAGAGTATTCCGGTCCTTCAGGGGTCATTTCGTACATTTTTAGATGAATGTGGCGGATATAGGGCATATATTCATCCAGCACGGTAAAGGGATAGCATTCGTATCCGTCGCATAACGGCCCGAAAATTTGGTCCTCCCTTGTTTTCATGGTAGCGACAAAGGCGTCGGGAAGCCGGCCGCCGTTTTTGACCATCTGTTTATGGAGGTCCTCTCCCCGTTCATAAAGCCGGTCGCAGTAATCGAACATTTCGGGGCTTGCGCCGTTTTGGATTTCGTATTCCCGTACTACCCGGGGAAACCGGCGGCAGAAGATGCTGGTATCAATGACCAGGCCGGCATACGGAGAATTGAGCCGCTTCATTTCCCGAATAAACGAGGAGGTCGCTTCGATATCGAACGCCATCCCCGCATGGACCTCTAAAGCGATGGTCACATCGTATTTTTCACAGTAGGGGAGCAGGGGCTCGATAACCCAGTAGGGGACCATGGATACCAGCCGGATGAGGTGCATCCCAAGCTTATTGGCCAACTTGATTTCCTCAATCAGGAGATCAATACATTCTCTGTGCGTCAAAGTCCGGTTTTTATAAAGGTTAGTGTTCAAAAAGACGTCGGCGATCACCGGAGTGAGTCCGGTTTCTTTTAGCATTTGGTGCCAGTTTTCTAACGTTTCGTCGGACACATGGGGCGCGTTTTTTAACATCTGATCCGGGAGGATCTCAATACCCTGGGTGCCGCATTCCTTGACAAACCGCAAAATATCGTTTAAGGTCATTTTTTTCGTCAGATACTGATCCTGTAAGCTATATAAGCTGACGCAGGTTTTGATCCTTGACATCGCTTTTCCTCCGTTTCTTTTTTGGAATAAACAGGTACATTATTTATTATAGCATGGCACACCGCTTTTTTCTATGGATACAGCTTTGCCGTTTACACCAAGATTTCCGGGAGTTTTTTTGTTAAAAAAGCGCATCAGCTAATACATTTTCGACTTTCCGTAAGGTAGGATAAGGGTTTCCTTTTTACGGAAACCGTTTCGAAAAAAGCAGTCCCCGTTTTTTTCATTCGGGGACTGCTTTTTCATTTGATTCAGGCTTTCTCCGCCGGATTTTTCTCTTTGGGAGTTTCTTTGATTAGCTTTAAGCCCAGTAAAAGCACCGCCGGCATATAGACGAGCATGGGGTACTCGTACCGGCAGTACGCGCCGTTGGTGGGGCCGGTAATGAAAATCAAAAGTTGCACCAGCATGGGCGTACCGTACAAAAAGCCCACAAAACTCTTTTTCCGGAGGCTGTAGACCAAAAAGAGGATAGCCGCCCAGGTATATAATGCCGGAGTATTCAGGAGGGAAAGTCCCGGGAGAGTATAAATTAGCTCCCGCAACAGTTCGGCGCCGCTTCGAAGAGCCGAGAGACTTTCCGGCATGGAAAAGTTGGTGTCGTACCAGTCATTGACCTGCTCCATTTTGGTCTGTCCCCAACCGTAGCTATAATAGCTAAACCGCTCTTCTCCGGGATAGAAGTAGAGGTAGTAGTTATTCATGGTGGCTTGGATATAAATGCCCGGATATTGGAACAGCATCTCGACCCAAACTTTCATATAGGCAAGGAAGCTTTCTTTATCGCCATGGAAGGTGGATTTTACCGAGTCGGAAAGGTCCGGATTATAGACTTCGCCGATGGTATCGTAATCCAATACGCCGTCGATGGCGGCAATTTGCTCTTTTGTCAATTCTTCCCCCACATCCCGGACACATCGGGCAGTTTGCTGGAAGGGGACGGAAAGCATTTCCCGGGGAGAACCCTGTTGCACCTTTAAGAGGGGGAACAAAACCAGATTCAGCGCCGCGAAGGTGGCGGCGACAACGCCAAGACCAAACAGGGCTGTTTTCCGAAAGCGCTTGTAAAACAGCGCCAGAATCAACGTCAATATGAGAATGTATTGACCGTCGTTACGGGTCAAAATCATCCCTACCGCCGAAACGCCAAACCAAAGGTAATCGCTTTTGGATTTGATGGTTTTATACTGTAAAAGGCGAAACAACAAAAGGTAAAAAAGGGTCATAAAGGCGGTATAGAGCACGTCCTTGGTCACCAAAAACAGATAGGAAGAAATGCGGGGATGGATGCAGTAGTACAAGAGCATTCCAAAAATTAAGGCGCGATTGGCCCGGATGGAAACAAGCGTTTTTAAAAGGTAAGAAACCGTCCCAAATAACGCTGCTGTCTGGGTAAGACAGTAGAGAAAAACTCCGATATTGTCGCTTCCCACCCATTGCCCGATATGCAAAAAGAAGGACAAAAACAAGGTATGCACCACAGGGTGGTGGTTCGTCAGCTCGGTTAAAAACAGTCCTTGGGGAACTTGGGCGGGGGTGTCTCCCATAAAAATGGCGGGGTAGGACCAGACCATATAGGGGAGATTGATGATCGTAAGGGTCGCAAAGGTAACGGTTACGGGAGAGCGGTACAGCGCGGCGCAATATTTCGAGAGAAGGGGTTTTACCGCTCGAATCAGGCGAAACCGGCTGGCGCCCGGTTTACCGGGAAACTCTTTGGTGATATCGACCCGGTCCGCGAATCGAAACAAAAAGGAAATGCCCAAAAGGAACAAAAGGTACCAAAAAAGCCCCTGGATCAAAGAAAAAATTCCGTCCACTAAGCTTCCGAATACCAAATTCCAACTATCCGTC
>CALXGT010000029.1 GCA_944387915.1 uncultured Clostridia bacterium | reverse complement strand
GGGAAACCTACGGTGATCGTCCAGAAGAGCGTCGAAGATAAAGGGGTTTCCTTTATGGAAAGCCAGGTGACCTGTCACGGTAAGGCGCCTAACGCACAGCAATACGAACAGGCAAAGGCAGAATTGACGGCGCAACTTGACGCACTTTCGAAATAGGAGGAACGGTTATGGCTGAACAAAAGAAAATCGCTACCAGAGAAAGCTATGGTACGGCTTTGAAGGAATTGGCCGCAGTCCACGACGATTTTGTGGTACTGGACGCCGACTTAGCCGAAGCTACCAAGACGGTCATGTTCAAAAAGGCGTATCCGGACCGGTTTTTTGACTGTGGCATTGCCGAGGGGAATATGATCGGCGTTGCGGCGGGTCTTGCCGCGGCGGGAACCAAGGTATTCGCCAGCTCTTTTGCCATGTTCGCGGCTGGACGGGCATACGAGATTATCCGCAATTCCATTGGATATCCTCACCTGAACGTAAAGATCTGCGCCACCCATGCGGGAATTTCAGTAGGCGAGGATGGAGCGACCCATCAATGCAACGAGGATATTGCGTTAATGCGCACCATCCCCGGTATGGTGGTGATCAATCCTGCCGACGATGTGGAAGCGAAGGCGGCGGTCAAGGCGGCTTACGAGTATGAAGGCCCGGTTTATATTCGGTTAGGACGGCTCGCGGTTCCGGTTTTTAACGACGAGGAAAGCTACCGTTTTGAGATGGGAAAGGCGATCGTCCTTCGAGAAGGAACGGATATTACTTTGGTCGCTACCGGACTGATGGTGAATGAAGCGATGAACGCGGCGAAGCTCTTAGAGGAAAAGGGAATTTCCGCCGAAGTCATCAATGTTCACACCATCAAGCCGTTAGACGAAGAGAAAATCATCGCGTCGGCGAAAAAGACGGGAAAGGTATTGACCATCGAAGAGCACAGTGTCATCGGCGGCTTGGGAAGCGCCGTGTGCGACTGTTTATCGGAGAAGTATCCTTGCAAGGTACAAAAGATCGGGATTAACGATTGCTTCGGTCATTCGGGACCGGCGGTAGAGCTTTTAAAGGAATTTGGCCTTACCGGCGAGAGCATTGCCGATCGCGCCGAAAAGATGGTAAAATAATTTGCTAAGGCACGGTTCATTTTCCCAAAAACACTTGACAAGGAAGCAATATATATAATATAATGTTAGCTAATGTGCCATCGGATCGCTTGGATGCGGTCCGATGGTCGCTTGATTATTATTGGCAGTTTTTGCTGTTAAAGGAATTATTTTGCAGAAAGGAATTTCTTTGAATTCAGATTCAGAAAGACGGTGACGACTCATGGCGAAAGAGGTATTGTTAACCAGTGAAGGTTTGGAGAAACTGGAGCAGGAGCTTGAGGAATTAAAAACGGTAAAACGAAAAGATATCGCGGATAAGATTAAGCTGGCGATTTCTTTTGGCGATCTTTCGGAAAACAGTGAGTATGACGAGGCGAAAAATGAGCAGGCGATGATTGAGTCGAGAATCGCTCAACTTCAGGCCATGATCAAAAACGCGAAAGTCTTGGATATGGAAAACGCGGACATGAATTCGGTGAGTGTGGGAATGAAGGTTCGGTTAAAAGATCTGGATTTTGATGAGGAAGAGGTTTTCCATATCGTTGGTTCCACCGAGGCGGATCCGGATAACGGAAGAATTTCCGACGAATCCCCCATCGGAAAGGGCCTTTTGGGGCACAAAGTAGGAGAAAAGGTAAGTATTCCGGTTCCTTCGGGAGCGGTAATCAATTACGAGATATTGGAAATCACTATTGATTAACAAAAAGAAAGAGGACGGATTATGAACGAAGAAAGAACCTTGGCGGATTCCGCGGAAGATTTTCACGAGCAAAGGAGAATTCGCGGCGAAAAATTAAAGGCGCTCCAACAGGAAGGAAGAGATCCTTTCCAGATCACCAAGTTTGACTGTACGGCGAAAAATGCCGATATTCGGGCGCATTTTCCGGATATGGAAGGAAAGACAGTCACGGTGGCGGGAAGAATGATGAGCCGCCGCATTATGGGAAAGGCAAGCTTTTTCGATCTTCGGGACAGCAGCGATCGGATGCAGGTTTACGTTAAACGGGACGATGTGGGGACGGATCTGTACGCGGATTTCAAAAAATGGGATATCGGCGACATTATCGGCGTCGAGGGCGTTGTTTTTCGCACCCAAAAAGGGGAAATCTCCATCCACGCCACGAGGCTTGTTTTGCTCTCCAAATCTCTTCTCCCTCTGCCGGAAAAATTCCACGGCTTAAAGGATACCGATACCCGGTACCGCCAGCGGTATTTGGATTTGATCGTCAATCCCGAGGTAAAGGAGACCTTTGTCAAGCGCAGCCTGATTTTAAAGGAGCTTCGCGCGTTTTTGGATGACAGAGGATTTTTAGAGGTGGACACCCCCATTTTGCTTCCTTTGGAGGTTGGGGCTTCGGCGCGGCCCTTCGTGACCCATCATAATACGCTGGACATGGACATGTATCTTCGGATCGAAACGGAGCTTTGCTTAAAGCGGCTCATTGTCGGCGGATTTGATCGGGTTTACGAGGTGGGGCGGATCTTCCGCAACGAAGGAATGGACACCAAGCATAATCCGGAGTTTACCAGTATAGAGTTGTACCAGGCGTATACCGATTACAAAGGTATGATGGATCTGGTAGAGGAGATGAACATCTCTCTGGTCAAAAAGATCTGCGGCAAGACGGTCATCACCTATCAGGGCACCGAGATCGATATGGGGCACTGGGAACGGCTCACCATGGTAGAGGCGGTCAAAAAATATTCCGGCTGTGATTACAATAGCTGGGAGAGCGATGAAGCCGCCAGAGCCTGCGCCAAGGAGAAAGGCGTCGAGGTTCCGAAGGACGCGACAAAGGGGATTGTACTGGCGGAGCTGTTTGACGCTTTCGTAGAGGAAAAGCTGATCCAGCCTACCTTTATTTACGATTACCCGGTAGAGAACAGTCCTCTCGCCAAGAGAAAGCCGGAAAATCCCGCTTTTACCGAGCGGTTTGAATATTTCATCAACGCGATGGAGTTTGGAAACGCTTTTTCCGAATTGAATGATCCCATCGATCAAAAGGCGCGGTTCGAGCGTCAGGTGGCGGCGAAATTGGCGGAGGAGCCCGACAGCAAAGCGCAGGTGGACGACGATTATATCACCGCGCTGGAGTACGGGCTTGCGCCCACCGGCGGATTGGGATTCGGTGTAGACCGGCTGGTGATGCTCTTGACAGACAGCGCCTCGATACGGGATGTGCTGCTGTATCCTACGATGAAGCCTCTCAATGACGGAAGAAAGGATAGCAAGAAGGCGGAGCCTGTCTTGGAAGCCAAGACAAAGGAAACTTTGGAGCCGATTGATTTTTCCAAGATAGAGATCGAGCCTTTGTTCAAGGATTTCGTGGATTTTGAGACTTTCTCAAAATCGGATTTCAGAGCGGTCAAGGTACTCGCCTGTGAAGCAGTACCTAAGTCCAAGAAGCTTCTCAAATTCACGCTGGACGACGGTACAGGAGAAAATAGGACGATTTTAAGCGGTATCCACGCCTATTACGAGCCGGAAGAGCTGGTGGGCAAGACCTGCATTGCGATTGTGAACCTGCCTCCGAGAGCGATGATGGGGATTGACTCTTGCGGTATGCTCATTTCCGCTCTTCACACCGAGGAAGGGGAAGAAAAGCTCCATCTGCTGATGGTGGACGACCATATTCCGGCGGGCGCGAAGCTCTACTAACTGATACCGTTTTCAGTGGCAAAACGGGACGTATTTCCTTGCGGCGAAAGCCTTAAAAGTATCTTTTATATCCAATTTGCATGGTTGGATGCGGGAGAGTGTGCAAGGACAAAAATCGCATAAGAATCAAAGAAATGGGCAGTCCTTAGTCGGGATTGCCGTTTTTGTGTTTAGGCGGCAGTATATAAAGAGACTGCTGCATTCGAGGAAAAGCGGGGAGATTCTTTTTGCTTTCTGGGGGAGTGGTGCTATGATAAAAAAGAGAACCATTTTAAATCCCATTACAATGCTGCTTTTGGGATTAGGTCTTGGGATAATCAGTCGATTACTGGATATTTATACTCAAAATTTGGGAAATATTTTTTCTCAAATGGCAATTTGGATTTTATTTGGAGTATGGATCTCTATTTACAGTGACACAAAGAAAAAAGCGATGATCCATATTTTCCTATTTTGCGCGGGAATGCTTGTCACTTACTATGGGGTGGCGATTGTAACGGACGGCGTTTACAGCGACGTTATGATTGCGGGTTGGACGATCTTTGCCGTTTGCTCTCCCATCTTTGCGTATTTTACCTGGATGACCAAGGAGCATGGCGTTTTTCCCAAGGTAATAGGATGCGGCATTGTTCTTGTTTCCCTTTTGTCCAGTATTTTACTGTTTGACGGATTGAGAATATACGATGTCTTGATTGACGCCGTGTTGATTTATTTTTTGTTCTTCAAAAAAATAAATCGGTAAATGAGCGGGTCTTGCGATTTTTATTTCTTTTCGCGTTATATAAACGGATGGTTCCACGGTTTCAGTGGAAAAGACATAAAATAGAGGTGAAAGCCATGAAGTTCATCATCGAGCATTTATCAAAGCATTTTGAGAAAAAGGAAGTCCTTCGGGATATCAATTTTACCTTTGAGGAAGGAAAAATTTATGGCCTTTTGGGGAGAAACGGCGCGGGTAAGACGACGCTCTTTAATTGTTTGAATCACGACATCAAGGCCGACGGCGGCAGGTTTTACTTAGAGGAGAACGGAATTTGCAGGGACGTTCAGGGGGAGGATATCGGCTATGTGCTTTCTACGCCTACTGTTCCGGAGTTTTTGACCGGGCGGGAGTTTCTTAAATTCTTTATGGATATTAACGAAGCGTCTATCCGGGACCCGAAGCCGCTGGATGCTTATTTTGACGACATGAGCATCGATCCGGAGGACCGGGATAAGCTGCTTAAAGATTATTCTCACGGCATGAAAAACAAAATGCAAATGCTTATCAACATCATCGCTCAACCTAACATTTTGCTGTTGGACGAGCCTTTGACTTCGCTGGATGTGGTGGTGGCCGAGGAGATGAAACAGCTTCTTCGCTCCCTTAAGGACGGTAGAATTACCATCTTTTCTACACATATTATGGATTTGGCGCTGGATTTGTGTGATGAGATCGTGCTTTTGAGCCACGGCGAATTGGAAGCGGTGGAAAAATCCAATTTGGATCAGCACGAATTGCGGGAGAAGATTATCGCAGCGCTTCGGGAGGAAGATCATGTTTAAAACATTACGGCTTTCTTTTTCCCTACGAAACACCTACCGCGTTAACAGCATTCTGTATTCGCTCAAGCAAATTCCCTTGCTGAAGAGAATTTTGCCGGACGTTTTGTATCAGGTACAAGGGTTCAAAATTTTCGCCAATGTGCTGTCTGTGATTTGGGAAATCATTTCCATTTTTATCGGAAAGTTTTTATATTTTACCACCATGGTGTGCGGTATCGGGCTGTTGTACGAAGAAACGCCGGTGGATCAGGCGTTTTTACATATTTTGCTTTTCCTTACATTGATCGGCGCGTGGACAAATACCAATCTTTTTGAACCGACCAGGGATAAGTATTACGCGATGATCTTAATGCGGATGGATGCCAGGCAGTATACGCTGACGAACTACATTTACGCGATGCTGAAGGTGATTGTGGGATTTTTGCCGTTTTCTGTCTGGTTTGGGCTGGAGCGGGAGGTTCCTTTGTGGTTATGTCTTTTGATTCCCTTTTCCATCGCCGGCGCGAAGATGGCGGTGGCGGCGTCTTCGCTATGGGATTATGAGAAGCGGGGATTTGTCTACAACGAAAACAAGATCCGAAAGCATCTGTGGATCCTGGTTGGGCTGCTGTTGGTAGCCGCATATGGTCTGCCGGCGGTAGGAATCGCGCTTCCAAAAATGGCTTCCACGACGCTATTTATCGCTTTAATCCCCGCGGGCTGCGTCGGCCTTTGGAAAATCCTCAATTTCCAGGCGTATCGAGAAATCAATCAGCAACTTTTGGCACAGCTCACAAATCAGATGGACGCCGCGAAGCAAGCGGTAAAAAAGTCCAGCGAAAAATCCATTTCCACCGACGCTTCGATCCAAAGCAAGCGAAAAGGGTTTGAATATTTAAACGAACTATTTATTAAACGGCATCAAAAAATCCTTTGGAAAGCCACCAAAAAAATTACCTTTGTTTGTGTGGCGCTGGTTTGCGTTGGGCTTTTGGCGTTGTATTTTGAACCGGAAGGGAAAAAGGCAGTAAACCGGCTGATCTTGAACTGGCTTCCTTACTTTACGTTTATCATGTATGCGATTAATCGGGGCGCCGGATTTACCCGGGCGTTGTTTATGAATTGCGATCACAGCCTTTTGACCTACTCTTTTTATAAGCAGCCGAAATTTGTGTTGAAGCTGTTTCGGATTCGTCTGCGGGAGATTATGAAAATTAACGCGGTGCCGGCTTTTGTCATCGGCGTGGGATTATCGCTCCTCTTATATGTTTCCGGCGGAACGAATAACGCACTGAACTATGGGGTGCTGATCGTTTCCATACTATGTATGAGCCTTTTCTTTTCGGTTCACTATCTCACCATTTACTATCTGCTCCAGCCGTATAACGCCGCAACAGAGATGAAAAGCGGGACGTATTCGATTGTGATGTCGGCAACCTATTTCCTTTGTTTCAGCATGATGCAGCTGAAAATGCCTACGCTGCTGTTTGGCGTGATGTGCATTGTGTTTTGCATTTTGTACTCTGTTGTGGCATGCATCCTCGTCTATCGGTTGGCGCCAAAGACATTCCGTTTGCGCACATAATCGTATAAAAATCCACCCGGCAACTTCCCGGGTGGATTTTTATGTTACAGGCAGTTTCCTAAGAGAGGGTTTTCCTCTATGATATAAATTGGGTGATAATGGAGATTTGGGGGCGAAATTTCTCACTTACTGGAATGCTGATATGACGTTTAACGGACTTCTTGCTATTATTGTTGTACCCTAATTGAAATCGGCGTTACCAGTTTCAAGACGCTTCGATATGGTGTTTCCGCAAAAAGGATAGAAATACGGCCTTTGCGCCGATGGGACAACTGGGATTTGCTGTTTTTTGGAAAAATTTAAATGAAAAAAAACACAATGGCACTGGATTATAAAAAAGAGTACAAAAAATTTTTATCTGCCGCTAAAACAGCCGCAGATTATTACCATTCCGCCGATAAATTTTCTTTCGGTACGGGGAAAAACCATCCTAACGACCAAAACGGCGCTCTTTTGGTTTTCGACGAGGTCATTGCCGGATTTCGTCTCACCAAGGGCGGCGCGCAGGAATATTTTAACGGGAAGGCGGATCTTGATCTTTCGAAAAAGGGAACGAAATATATCGGAAGTTTGGTGGTTCCCTTTTTCACCGGGGATGCGGTAGAGTCCTTTACCGACGACGACATCGAAAAAACTGTCCGAGCAAAAAAAGCGGTATTTTTGGACTTTGATTCAATGTTTTATAAAACTTGTACAAATTTTTTTCGTTTATACGCATTTTTTTATTAAAACGGTTGACAAATTATGGAAAATATCATAAAATGATTAAAGAATGACGGAAAAGGGCTTGACAAAAATGAGATCTTGTGAGTCGTTAAGGTTGGATCAGGTGTGGATCGATTTTTTGCCCGTCTTTTCCGTAAAAAACAAAGGAGGAAAATGGTATGCGGAAAAAGAAATGGCTTGCGGCGTTGCTTGCCTGTGCCGTAGCCGTAACAATGCTTCCGGTGACAGCTTTTGCAGAAGGCACTTCGGTGTCTGATGCGGCGGGATTTGAAGCGGCACTGGAAGCGGGCGGAGAAGTGACGCTGGCGCAAAGCTTCGAGATCGATTCCAAGCAGGATATTGTCGTTACCAAGCCGGTGACACTCTATTTGAACGGCAATACGGTGACTAAGAGCTACGGAGAGATCAATCATTATTTCATTACCATTGCGGAAGGCGGATCCCTGACGATAGAAGGGGACGGTAAACTGGAAGCCACCGATTCTTCTTATGGTTATGGCATTGAGATTGATGGCAACGGTACCTTGATCCTGAACGGCGGTACCATTGAAACGACACAGGAAGGCATTACCTGCAGCTACCGTGCAAGCGGCACCGTTGAGATCAATGGCGGAGCAGTGACGTGCGTAGGATACGACAGCGCAATCAGCTTAGGCAGTGCCGGTGATTTCGATTTGATCATTAACGGCGGTACGGTTTCTGCTGATTCCGGAAAGGCGATTTTCGCTTCCGGTGGTTCCACGGATCAGGAATTTAATATTCAGGTTTCCGGCGGAACGCTTTCCAGTGAAGATTGGACGATTTATGCCGACGATGGTGTAAACGTATCTGTTGGCGGCGATGCTTCCATCACGACCACCGGATTTAAAGGCGCGATTTTAGTGAATGGTACTGACACCTTCCCTTCCACTCTTACGATCGAGGGTGGCAGCATCGGTGGCGATTATGTTGCAATCGATATTGACGGAACCGTTCAGATGAATATGACCGGCGGAGACGTGACGACAAATCGCGGAGAAGCGCTGGAAGTTTCTGATGGTGCAAACGCAGACATCTCGGGCGGCAGTTTGATTACCGATTCCACTACTCAGCCTGCGGTTTCGGCGGAACAGTCGGGAACCATCCAGATTACCGGCGGCGAATTTTCTTCGGATGTCAGTTCGTATGCCGGGGCAGGCGCTTCGGCGAAAGCTACCGTCACATCGGGCGATGACAGCACCACGCGTTACTATATCGGAACGCCGAAAAATGTGGGACGAGATGTTTCGAATAAAGCCAATGCGGGAGACACCGTGGATGTTGTAAGCGGTGACGTCACTTTGGAGAATGTGCCCAGCGGTGTTACGGTAAGCAATTCGGGAGGTGGAACCGTTTTGGTCAATGGTACGCCGGTAGATGGTGGTGGTTCAGTGGTCTCCCATCGTCACGACTGGGTAGCCGCTTGGGGATGGAAAGAAGATTACAGCGGCGCGATCGTTAAATTTGTCTGCTTGGAAGACAGGACCCATACCGCTTCCAAAGAAGCAACAGCGACAAAGACCGTCATTCCCGCAACATGCACAGAGAATGGCAGTGAAGTATACACGGTGGAAGTGGTACAGGACGGCAAGACCTATACCGAAACCAAGACGATCGTTCTTGAGGCATTGGGCCATCATTACGTCAACGGCGTTTGTACGGTGTGTGGCGCGGCTGACCCCAATTATACTCCCGCTATCACCCCCAGCGTTCCCAGCATTACCCACTCTGACGGCTGGGAGCAAAACCGCAACGGCGAATGGGTCTATTACCAAAACGGACGCCGGGTAAGCGGCTGGATCGAAGACAAGGGCGTTTCCTATTATCTGGACGAAGACTACACCATGGTCACCGGCTGGCAACAGCTTGACGGTAAATGGTACTATTTCTACACCTGGGGTGGTATGGCCGAAGGCTGGGTACTGGATGGCGATGTCTGGTACTACCTGGATCCCGAGTCCGGAGAAATGGCTACCGGCTGGAAACAGCTGAACGGCAAATGGTACTACCTCTATAGCTGGGGCGGTATGGCTGAAGGCTGGGCGAAGGTCAATAACGTTTGGTATTACCTCGATCCTGCTTCCGGCGAGATGCAGACCGGCTGGGAGTTGGTAAACGGCAAGTGGTACTACCTCTACGAGAGCGGCGCTATGGCGTATAACACCACCGTAGACGGGTACGCTGTGGGCGCGGATGGCGCCTGGATCCAATAACAGAAAACGGTATTATCAGGGCATCGCAAGGGCGGTGTCCTGATTTTTTGCGCCGTTTAATCAATTTTCAGTCAATTTTGGTCGCAATTTGTTGCCCATCGACTTCGCCTTTGGTACGATGATAGGTGACAAAGATCTGTTTGTAAACACAGTCAGGTCCTTGTTTATCAGGGCAAAGATCGCAGGCGGTAAGGAACGCGCCAACAAAAGAATGAAAAAGCTCACCGTTTTTGCCAAATATCTCTTCGCCCCAAAACCAAAGGAGGAATTGGATGAAAAAACGACTTTTGGCAGTGCTGGTTTGCTTAGGAATTTTACTGCCACTGCTGCCGGCAACCACTTTTGCGGCGGACACCTTTACCATCACCTATATGACCAACGCGGGGGTAGAGATGGGAACGGTAGAGTACACTGTGGGTGATCCGAATAATGATTTTCCCGCACTGGGCGAATTGTCCACAATGTTTCCGGAGTTCATCGCCAAAGCCGCGCAAAAGGGTAATGTTGCCGTTGGTGCGGATGGTTCCAGATGGTACACGGATGAAGAATTGACAGAGACGGCGATATTCCCGACAGACGCGCAAAGCGGAGAAGCGTATACCGTTTATCTTCGATTCACTGTCGGTTTAAGTGTCACAGAGGTATCCAACGGCGCGGAGAATGAAAGCTATAGTGAGGTAGAGAGCACTTTTCAACCAAATATGAGTGTAAATTGGAGCACTACCGTATACCGTCATGACACCTACGGTGCGGTTGCCGCTACTTTTGAAAAAAAGGTTGGCGAGGATTGGGTAGAGGTAGATGACAGCTACTACACAGACAATTATTGGAACACCACTTGGACCAATATGATTTGGTTTTCCGATGTATCCGACAGCGGCACTTACCGGTTGAAGTATTTACGTTATACCGCTACCGATAGGGAAGGAAATGTTCTTTACTATGACAATGCGTATGATACGGCGGGAAACACCTACGAGGTCAATATTACGCCGGTAGAACTTACCATTGCGGGAGTTACGGCGATAGACCGGGATCAGGACGGAACCAACAAAGTGGAGCTTGAGGGCGGCACCCTGGAAGGCGTTTTGTTTGGAGATGACGTATCCTTTGTTTTAGGTCAGGGTACGGTGGCGGATACTGCCGCCGGAGAAAACAAGCAAGTTACCACGAATATTCAGCTCACGGGCGCGGATGCCGGAAACTATACCCTTGTTCAGCCCACGGACATTACGGTCAACATTGCGAAGGTGGCAGCACCGCCGGTGGTACCGGATTGGCCTACGGGGGAAACTTCCACCATAGACAGCGGCTGGCGGCAGGACCGGAACGATGATTGGTATTTTTACGCCGGAACGAGAAGATCCAAAGGCTGGTTAGAAGATCAGGGATATCATTACTATTTGGACCCGGAGACCGGCAAAATGCAGACGGGCTGGCAATACTTAGACGAAGAATGGTATTATTTCTATCCCGCCTGGGGCGGTATGGCGGAAGGCTGGGCGAAGGTAGACGGGTACTGGTACTATCTGGACCCGGAGACCGGCAAAATGCAGACAGGCTGGCAACACTTAGACGGAGAATGGTATTATTTCTATCCCGCCTGGGGCGGTATGGCCGAAGGATGGGTACGGGTCGGCGAAGACTGGTACTACACGGATCCTGAGTTCGGAGAGATGCAAACCGGCTGGGAACTGGTAAACGGCAAATGGTACTGCCTCTATAGCTGGGGCGGTATGGCGTATAACGCCATCGTAGACGGATACATCCTCGGTGCCGATGGCGCATGGATTCAATAAATGAAAAATCCGGGCATTTGCCCGGATTTTTTGCTGTTCACTTTGTCGGCGTTTTGCCGTAAAGAGGATATTTTTGCTTATTTTTCCGCTTTTTCCAGCGCACGGGTCAAGGCGGACATTCCGGAAAGGGAATCGTCCTGATTTCCGTAACGGATATCACTATAGCAGGAGGAAATACTCGTCATGTCAGCTTCAGGAAAAAGAGTTTTCGCTTTCTTTTCGATGGTGGGCACCGTATCAGAGGGGGATACGGAAACCTTCTTTAACCGGAGATAATCTACCAACAAGCCGTAGCCAAAGCGGTATTTTTCGGCACTGTCTTTCATAGAAAGGAATTTCTTATACAGCTTTTTCCAGTCCCGAAAGCGAAAACCGGATTTGGAAAACAGGGGCTTTTGTTCGGAAGGGGCAACTGTTTCTACCAAATCAAAATAGTAACTCTCTTCTCCCTTCGAGCTCGCCGGTCGTTGCGGTTTTGCGAAAATCCGACGCAGGAAGGAAAGTAACTTTCGATAGGCCGCGGCGATTCCTTCGGCGATTTGGCGGCGGTACGCAAAGAAGACGATAATCGCCAAAATAATAACCACGACGTACAGAATGTTCCAAAAGCCGGAGGTGGTATACTCCAAATCTCCGATGCCGCCCAAGGGGTCGGTATCCTCGGAACCGTTTCCAATCGGGGAGGAACCGTCGTCGAAAGAGGCCAGCCATCGGAAAAAGGCTCTGGTACAGAAGAAGAACCCTTCCCGGAGGGCGGAAAAAAACGCGGTTAACGCGGCGGTAATCGGGGCTTTTGCGGCGAAAAGAAGAAGTATCAGCAAAATGATGCCCATGGTCAGCAAAAGGCTATAACGCCGCATCTTTGAGGGAAGATGGCTTAAATCGTGTTTCCGGCGTTCCATCATCCGGTCGATGCCAGACTGGTTTTTGGTCAAAAGATAAATCACCATATAACCAAAAAAGATCAAAATGGTAGCGGATTCGCTCAAAACCTGGTCGACGACACTTAAAACTGCGCAATAGACGATAAAAGCCAGAAAGACGCCCACAGCCAATCCCAAAATTTTCACAGAGTAGTAATTTCCGTAAGACGTATAGTAAAATTTAGCGCCTACGATGCCGGAAAGAATGGACGCGCATACGAAAGGAGCCGAAAGGGATATACCGCTTCCGTTTTGCAGTAACAAAAAACCGGCGCCGATAGCGATGAACAAGCCAAGGGCAGTCACGAGTTTGGAAATCAGGTTAAAGCGCTTCGATTCCCGAAATCGCTCACAGAAAGAGGAGAGAAAATACCCAAAGTAACAGACGACCACGGTCATACTGGTTCCCAAAAGGGATAGTCGATTACACCATGCGATGGGGCCGGGATCGGTGACGGAATTTCCGCTTTGCGCGGCGGTAAAAGTGACCACAAAGAAAACGGGATACAAAAAGAGGAAGAAGCCTCCTAACGCCAGAAAGCGGACGGTATTCCGAATAGTCAGCTTTTTCACAGCGTTTCCTCCTTTCTCTCCCGGAAGGAATCGGCTAAGGAAAAAACCGCACAGCCGCCTACATCCAGGGTATCCGGAATTTGTCCAATCACAAAGGCGCGCACCGAAGTTCCGTCATAAGATTTTCTTCGGATAAATTCTAAAATGGGCTCGCTTATGTAGGGGGTAACCAAGACGATATCGGTGGAAATGACGTCATGGTAAATATCATTCAGATATTTTCCGAAGTCCTCGGTAGAGGCTACGTTCAAACGGGCAAGTAAAACGAAAAGATTTTCCACAAACTCTTTTCCGAAATATTCTCCCGTCACCGTTGGGATCCGGGATTGGTTATCATTGCCATTTACCATAAAGCGCATGGGCATTCCGGTGGACAGGGTGCTGTCGAATACGCCGGCGGCAACCCGAATGGCGTTTTCCACCGCCTCTTTATCGATGACGGAAAACTGTTCAAACTCTCGGGATTGCATATTTAAAATCACCGTTACGCTTTGGCGGGAGGTATAGTCGTTTTGATAGACCATCAGGCGCTGGGATTTTGCGGTTGCCGCCCAATGGATTTTATTCATAGGGTCCCGCTCGGTATACTCCCGCACGCCGGAGATGTAAAAAGGGTCCTCTAACAAATGGCGTTTGACGATAATGTCGCCGGATAGATACCGGGGACTTACGGCAGGCTGGGCCATTTCCACGGGGCGGGGAAGAATTAGAATTTTGCTGTTTATCGACGGGGCGGTAGAGACTGAGGAATAGCCCAAAAGATCGGTAGAAACCAGCACCACCTTATCAATGGCGTACTCGCCGCGCTTCAAACAGGTCACCTTCCACTTTCTGGTCACCTTTTGGTAGCTCTTTACCATAAAGAAGCTGGGGACGAATCGGCTTTTATCGGAAACGGTAGATTGGGCGCCGGCAAAATCCAGATAACGGGAAGCGGTAATTTCCGATTTTAGCCACGGCAGAGGGAGCCACTTTTTATTGACGACCGTTTCAATCAGCTCGATCTCGTCGCCTTCAAAGGCGGTGTTAACGCTTAGGGTACAGCTATAATCCAAATTTTTCAGCGCATATTTTCGGTAGATGATATTTTGGATCCAGATCAATCCGAAAATAATCAAAACCAGGCTAAGAAATTCCATATTCTCGCCTTACCCTTCCACATAATAGGAACTTTCCAGAGGCACTTCCGTTTGACGCAACAGCATATCGATCACTTCGTAGGATGCGTTCGAGGATTGGGTCAGGTTATAGCCTTTGCAGATGATCCGGTGGTTCAACACATCGGGGGCGATGCTCTTGACGTCGTCGGGAGTGACGTAGGTTCTTCCATCCATGGCCGCTTTGGCTTGGGACGCTCGCATTAGGCTCAGGGTTCCTCTGGGGCTCACGCCTAGACGGATCTTATCGTTATTTCGGGTTCCGTTCACCAAGCGGACAATATACTCTTTGATGGAGTCGGCGACGGTAATATTCCGCACATACTCTTGGGCGGCGATCACGTCGTCAGCGCTGCACACCGGGGTCAGGGTATCAATAGGATGGACGTCGATCAAATTGGAAAGCATTTGGGCCTCCGCTTTTTCGTTGGGATACCCCACCGACAGTTTCATAAAAAACCGGTCCAGTTGGGCTTCGGGGAGAGGGAAGGTGCCTTGGATCTCGATGGGATTTTGGGTTGCGATAACCAAAAAGGGCGCGGCTAACGGGTAGGTTTCCCCGTCGACAGTGACCTGGTACTCTTCCATACACTCCAAAAGGCTAGATTGGGTTCTAGGGGTCGCCCGGTTAATTTCGTCCGCCAAAAGGATGTTAGTAAACACGCTTCCTTCCCGGAAAACGAAATCTCCTTCTTTTTGATTAAAGAAATTGATGCCGGTTAGATCCGAAGGCAAGAGGTCCGGCGTAAATTGAACCCGCTTAAAATGGCAGTCGATGGATTTGGACAACGCTTTCGCTAAAGTCGTTTTTCCTGTTCCGGGAATATCCTCTAACAGGATATGGCCGGCGCAAAAAAGGGAGAGGATCACCTTATCGATGACTTCTTCTTTTCCCACGATCACCTTTTCCATATTATTTCGCAGCGCGGTAGTTACATTTTTCATTTCTGTACCATTCATAGACAAGCAACCTTTCATATGTTTGAATTTTCCGAAGAAAAGGATGCATTTATTGTAGCATATGGAAAATCGTTTAATGTTACAGAACTATGAACATGGTAAAATATGATATTTTCAATGATAAACAGAAAGAAAAATTAGAATAATTAGCTAAAAATAACCGGACAAAAAAGGAAAAAGGGAAAAGCAAAAGAGGGACAAAGTTACAAGCTATCTGTCCGATAAAACGGACAGATAGCTTGTAACTACTCAAGGATTTTTTAAAATTTGGAAAAAAGAACTTGACAGAACGAAAAAAGGCGGCTATATTGAAGCCACAAACAAGAACAAATGTTCGTTTTCATGATGGAGAACAAAGCGAGTCTTGAGGAGGAAAGGATGGAGGTATACCAAATTGAAATTTACCGGTTTGGCGAACGGGTTAAGGTATTTTCTACTACGGATTTTGCAAAGGCAAAACAATTTTACCGAAAATATACCGACCGGGAGGATTGCTCTACCGAGCTTTACATCAACGGTGTTCGGCTCAAATACGGACAGGCATGGGATCTTATGAGTCCGGGGTACTTATATTTGGATTTCCGTTCAGAGGAACGAAGGCGAAAAGACGCTTCCAAAGCGGCTTTTTTTGCGTCAGGGACAACGGATTCGAACAAAAAGTCAGGCTGAGGAGGAAAATGTGGCGGACAGAGAGAAAAAAGGGAATCGAGGCGCTTCCCTTTCTCTTCGGCAGGAGCGGTTTATTGAGGAATACCTATTAGGGAGGACGGCAGCAGAGGCGTACCGCCTTGCCGGTTATACCGGGAAAGACGCGCAAAGGTCAGGATGGCGCGTTTTAAACTCGAAAGGAGTCAAAGAAGAATTGGAGCGCCGAAGGAAAAGACGGGATGAACAATATCGGAAGCGGGAGATGGACTTAAAAGAGCGGACGTTGGAGGAGATCGCGGCGATTGCGTTTTCCGATTTAGGAGATTATTTAGCGTATCATACCGAATGGGAAAACGGGGAAGAGAAAATCGTTCTTTCCTATCGGGACAGCGAGCAGGTAGATACGAGAAATCTCGCCTCGGTTACCATAAGTGGAAATCAATTAAAAATCAGTCTTTACGACAAACAAAAAGCGCTTTTCAAGCTTTTTGATCGGTTTTATCTCCGAGGCGAGGAGACGCAGGACAATCGGGCAAGAGAAATTTTTGACGCCCTTTTGCAGGCGGCGCAGGAGGGATTTTCGCAGGGAGGCGATGAAGACGGTTCCATTCTCCAAGAAACAGATTCAGGTGATGAGCTGGTGGACGGATCCTAAACGGCGGGAACGGTACGATCTCATTTTAGCGGATGGCGCTGTTCGGGCGGGAAAGACGCTAGCGCTTTCGTTGGGGTTTTACTTTTGGGCGATGGAATGTTTTTCCGGAGAGAATTTCGCGCTTTGCGGACAAAGCGAAAAGGCGGTGCTCCGCAATGTAATCGCTCCTTTATTGAAGGCGGTAGGAGACCTTTATCACCCGAAATTCCATCGGACGGAAGGATATTTTTCCGCTGTGGGAAAAGGCAAGGAGAATCGATTTTATTATTTTGGCGCCGGAAACGAGAGCCGAGCCGGTTCCATTCAGGGATTGACGTTAGCGGGGGCGCTTTTAGATGAAGCGGCGCTATTTT
>CALXGT010000028.1 GCA_944387915.1 uncultured Clostridia bacterium | reverse complement strand
AAGGAGGCATCCCTATGAAATTCCAAATCCTGCCTGTGAAAGAACGGCTTTTGCGAAACCCTAAAGCTTTTTACATTGCGGCATTGTTCCTTTTTTCGGTGATCGTTACCCTTTTATCCGTTTTGTTGGATCCTGCCCGCCAATACGACCCCAACCGCCATCAATACGATCCGGAGACAAGGGTAATTGGAAAAGAACTTTATCCGGAAGCCATGAAGATTTCCCTTGCGGACGAAGAAGTCCTGCCATTTAACGTCCTTGCCGCCGACCTGATCATAGAGGGAAAGGTAGCGGAGGTGATCGACCGTACCGAAGAGCAGCTGGGCGTTCCCGGCCTATCCTATACATCTATTTTCGTAGAACCCAGAGAGATCTGGTACGGGGAGTGCAACGATCGAATTGAGGTTCGAATGATCGGCGGCATTGACTCCGGTCCCACCAAACCAATGGAAAATGATGAAATGATTTTCCTTTTAGGAGAGACATCCACCGAAAACGTGTACTCAACCATCGGTTCTGAAGACAGTATGTTTGCCATCAATCCTCCGGGTAACACAATTTACGCTTTTTCCAATCGAGTAGCTCTGGCCGCTTTCGACGGGAAATCGGTAAATCAGTTCAAACAGGCGATCAGCCAGGAACTGCGGAAGTTCACTACCGATCCCGATACCTACTCGTATAGTCATATCGGTAAAATCGCAAACGACCGTCTTCCCGACGGTCATCCCCGGAAAAAAGTATACGAAACCGAGTAACCTCCGACGGGTAGCCCCCGGGGGGCTACCCGTTTTGACAGCAAGGAGGCACACCATGAAATTTCAAATCCTACCTATCAAAGAACAGCCGTTGCGAAACCCTAAAGCTTTTTACATCGCGGCGCTACTTCTTTTTTCGACGATTGTCGCCCTTTTATCCGTTTTGTTGGACCCGACCCGCCAATACGACCCTAACCGCCACCAATACGACCCGGAGACGAGGATAGAAGCTCCGGATCCTCATCCCGAAGCGATGCAAATCTATTTGACAGAAGAAGAAACGTTCCAATTTTCTGTCCTTGCCGCCGACCTGATCGTAGAGGGAAAAGTGGTGGAGGTGATCGACCGTACCGAAGAACAGTTGGGCGTGCCCGGAGTATACTATACCTCAATTTATGTAGAGCCCAGAGAAATCTGGTACGGAGAATGCGGCGACCGAATTGAGGTTCGAATTACCGGCGGCATCGACTCTGGTCCCACCAAACCGATGGAAAACGATGAAGTAATCTTATTTTTAGGGGCAGCCTCTACCGAAGATGTATATGGAACAGTTGATTATGAAAGAAGTATCTTTGCAATCAGTCCTCCGAATAATCGAATCTACGCTTTTTCCGAAGCTTCGAGCAATGTTGTCTTTGACGGAAAATCGGTAAATCAGTTCAAACAGGCAGTCAACCAGGAACTGCGAAAGTTCATCACCGATCCTGATACCTTCCCATATAATCGAATCGGCGACATCGCAAACGACCGCCTTCCCGACGGTCATCCCCGGAAAAAAGTATACGAAACCGAGTAACCTCCGACGGGTAGCCCCCCGGGGGCTACCCGTTTTGACAGCAAGGAGGCGCTTTTATGAAATCCCAAATCCTACCTATGAAAGAACGACTATTACGAAACCCCAAAGCCTTTTCTATTACGGCTTTGTTCCTTTTTTCGGTGATTGTCGCCCTTTTGTCCGTTTTTTTGGACCCGACCCGCCAATACGACCCTAACCGCCACCAATACGACCCGGAGACGAGGGTCGTATTATCCGGAGGAAGCGGTCAACCAGAGCCAGACGCCTTACGGTTCCCTGAAATCCCAGAAACACTTGTCTTGCGTTCTATCGTTGCGGCGTCAGATATTGTAATTACTGGGAAAGTTGTAGATGAGGGAGAAGTACGAACCCGCCCCCTTTCCCTTAGCGCTCCGGACGGCGTTTTGGTTACCACTACCTTTTTCGATATCCAGGTCAGAGATGTCTGGTTTGGAAATTATAACGAAGAAACGCTTACTGTAAGTATATTGGGAGACTCCGATTGGGGTGTAACTAAACCATATCCCGGAGATGAATTGATTTTGTTTCTGAGAGAAACACAGTATGGTGAAGAAAGTCATTATATACTATCTTCCGGATCAGAGCAAAGTATGTTAGCCATTAATCCTCCGAATAACCGGCTATACGCTTTCGATAATCAGGAAGGATCCACTGTCTTTGACGGCAAAGAAGTCAATGTTTTAAAAAGCGCCATCGAAGATGCCATAGAAAGTCTTTCAACTGTCCATTTAGAACCTGGAAAAACTTTGGTATTGGATGAATATATTTACCGGGTAGGATTATTGGGGGAAAAGTACTTAGGTGACAAGGATACTTCCAATGTTCCCCAAACAGACGAAGAAGAATCCCAATAACCTTACGAGGGCCACCCGGTTTTGACGGCAAGGAGACGCTTTTATGAAATCAAAAATTCTTTTTCTTTTGATTGCGGTGGCAGTTTTGCTCGGCTCCTGCGGCAATCCCTACGCCTCCGATTACGACCCCAACCGCCACCAATACGACCCGGAGACGAGAATATCCCAATCCAGGAGCTTTTTGTCCGACGCCTTCGTCGTTGTCTCTCCCCCGGAGCAGTCTTTTATCGCCGAAGTCGTCTCGGCAGATCTAATCATCGAAGGGAAGGTTTTGGACGATGGAACCCTCGTTTCACGGTACCTCCCCGTGGGTGAAGGAGAAGATCCCACCGCTTCCCCTCAGCTTTATTCCGTCAACTACCAAATCCAGATACGCGATGTGTGGTACGGAGAATGCGAGGATACGGAAATTACGTTGGGATTACTTGGCGGATTCGAAAGCGGCGTTATGAAACCCCACAAAAACGATGAATTGATTCTCTTTTTAAACCAAAAATCCAACGGAGATTACACTACTGTCTTTTATGAAGAAAGCATTTATATCATCAATCCTCCGGAAAATAAAATCTTTGTGTTTGCGAATAATCCAAGCCTCATTGAAGAATATGATTATACCAGTATTCCGTTTATCAAGAGAGAAATAAAAAGAATCCTCCGAGAGATCGATTCCTATTCTCCGGAAGAATATCCTTCTATGCATTTTATCGGCGACATCGCAAACGGCTTTTTATCCGACGATCATCCCCTAAAGCGAGCAGAACCGGAGAAATCCCAATAACCTCTGACGAGTAGCCCCCGGTTTTGACAGCAAGGAGGCGCTTTTATGAAACCTCAAATCCTACCTATCAAAGAGCGGCTGCCACGAAATCCAAAGCCTTTTCTATTGCGATATTGGTTCTTTTCATAGGAATTGTTGCATTTTTTATTCCCAACCGCCACCATTACGATCCGGAAACGCGTGTAGTAGGATCGAAAAGTCTATTGAGCGACAGTACAGGCGTAGTCGTTGCGGACGAAGACCTTCTTGCCTATAATACGCTTTGCGTCGATTTGATTTTAGAAGGGAAAGTCATCGGTATCGAAAATCCAAAGGAAGCAGTATTGCCCGACGGTCCCACCTGGTCTTACGTCTTGTATCAAGTAAAGGTAAAAAACGTATGGTTTGGCGAATGTAAAAATATGGTCATTTCGCTGGGAATACCCGGCGATTTCGAATCCGGTCCAACGAAGCCTTTAATCGGAGACGAGTTGATCCTATTTTTATATCAAAACAAAGAGGAAAACTATGGCTTGATTTATTATGAGGCCAGTATGTTTGCCTTAAATCCTCCCCTAAACCGGCTGTACGCTTTTTCGGATAAAGAAACACTGACCGTTTTTGATGGAGAAAGCAAAGCGAAATTGCGCTCCGCGTTAGAAGATATCATAGGAGATTTTCGTCTAAATACCGTCGAAGCCTATCCATTTATCCAGTATGTGCCCTTAGGCGACATCGCAAACGGCCTTTTATCCGACGATCATCCCCTAAAGAAAACAGAACCGGAAAACGCCGAATAACCTCTTTGGTTCCCTTTCCCCTTTTTGCGGCATAAATTGAAAAGAGGATCCTCTCCGTTTCAAACCTGCGCAGGAAAGACGGTGGCATATTATGGAAAACGAAAAGACTTTTCGGACACTGAAGGGGTACACGCAAACAGATGACCTTTCTCTCAGCACGGCGATGGAGGACTACCTGGAAATGATCTGTCGAATGGTAAAGGCCAAAGAACCTGTTCGCATCAAGAATCTCTCGGAAAATCTCAACGTAAAGCCATCCTCCGCCTCAAAAATGGTGGCCGAGCTGAAAGAAGCCGGGTACCTATCCGCCGAAAAATACGGAGAGATCCGGCTATGTAAAAAGGGGGATGAAATGGGCGCCTATCTCCTCTATCGCCACGATGTCATTCACCGCTTCCTTTGTGTCCTAAACCATAAGGAATCAGAACTGGAACAAGCGGAAAAAATCGAACATTTCTTGACGCCGGAAACGGTAGAGAACTTAAGCCGGCTAATTCCTCTTATAGAAAATATTCCCATAGAAAACACTTAAAAAGAGGCGCTTAAAAGCGCCTCTTTTTAAGTGTTCTTCATTACGACTGTTCCCACGGAATCGGCGACATGCTCACAGGCATCCGCACATTCTTCCATATAATCATAAATTTCCCGCCAGGAAATGAAATCCAAAATATCGGTGCTTTGTTTACGCATCTGCATAATCGCTTCTAAATAATAATGATCGCATCGTTCTTCCATGCGATTCACTTCGATAATCGACGCCCGCAACCGATCCGGCTTTTTAAAATTCTCAAACTCTACCAGCATTTTTTTCACAAGCTGACAACATTCGGAAATCATTTTCGCAAAGGTGATGGCATCCGCCCGTACCGATTGCACCTGATTCACATAAAAGCGTTGAAGCACCTCTTCGATTCCGTCGGTCACCTCATCAATTTTTTGGCTGACCACCGCTAAATCTTCCCGATCAATGGGCGTCACAAACGCTTTGGCCAAAGCGGCGGACATTTCGTGTTTCTTTTGATCGCCCGTATGCTCAATGGTATGCATTTCCTTGAGCATTTGACTCATCTTCTCCGGATCGTATACCGTCAAACACTGTTCCAAATATTCCGCTGCTTTACAAGCGTAATCCGCTGCTTCCACGAAATTTTCAAAATAAAATCGATCGGCTCTATTTGCCATGTTATCGCATCCTTTCTTTCCTCATGATCCGCTTGTTTTTCCGTGACAAATTCGCTAAAAAAGCCACATAAAAATTTTCGCCATAATAAATCCAATCAGGCCGCAGCCCGGAAAGGTTAAAATCCAAGTCAACGCCATTTCTTTTACCACCGAAAAATTGATGGCCGAGAGGCGGCGAACCGCGCCGACACCCATAATCGCCGTCGTCTTGGCATGCGTAGTGGAAACAGGAATTCCGAATACGGAACTAAACAGCAAGGAAATGGATGCGGCAATATCAGCGGAAAATCCCTGGTATTTTTCCAGTTTGACCATATCCATTCCTACCGATTTAATGATCTTTTTTCCGCCGATGGAAGTCCCAAGTCCCATCACCACCGAGCACAAAACCATCAGCCACACCGGCATCTCCACCTCGGTAGAGACGCTCTGACCGTTGATTAAAAACAAGCTCAGTAAAATAACTCCCATAAATTTTTGTCCGTCCTGGGCGCCGTGCATAAAGCTCATACAGGCAGCGCCAAAAATTTGGGCGCCGCGAAACAACGGCTCCGTTTTTCGCCGGTCGGCTTTCCGAAAGAGCAGCACCACCCCTTTGCACACTAACCAGCCCAACACAAATCCCAAAAACACAGACAAAACCAGTCCGTAAATAACCTTTACCCACTCGGAGGCGTTTACACCGTCAAGGCCGCCATGAAGTGCGATAGCGCCACCAGTCAAGCCGGCGATCAACGCGTGACTTTCGCTGGTAGGGATTCCGAAATACCATGCCAAAGTCGCCCAAACCACGATCGCGAATAACGCCGCGCTCAGGGCAACAATCGCCTCATGGGAATTGGAACCGAAATCCACCATTTTGGTAATCGTCTCAGCCACCGTCGCGTTAATCATACTCATCAAAAGAACGCCGAGAAAATTAAAAACCGCCGCCATAAAAATGGCCGCCCCCGGCGACATACAGCGAGTCACCACGCATGTCGCAATGGCGTTGGGCGCATCCGTCCAACCGTTTACCAAAATAACACCCAGCGTTAAAATTACCGCGATACACAGTAAGGGATTTTGCGTCATCTGTGTCCAAAAATACTGAAATGATAAATCCATAACGCACCTCCGACAACCGTCAGCAAATCATTTCCATTTCGTAAAAATCATGTAAACATTTTAATTATATCATAAACTTTATTTAAAAAAAATGCAAATTTTTTCGAAACGGGAAATTCCCCCATTACAGACAAAAATACCCAAAAAGATGAATTAATTTTCGGCGTTTTTTATGAGGAATCTTAAAATAAAAAGCCGAACCGTCTTGTAAAACCGCTCGGCCTAAAACCATATCCTAAAACTATCCCAAAATCCCAACAATAATCTTATTCAGAGTCGGGAAGAAGGAAATGACAAAAACCAGCCGCATCGTCTGCATGACCGCTACCTTCAGCGTATCCGCTCCCATTTCTTCCGACAATAAAGACATCTCCTGTAATCCACCGGGAGTGGATGCAAACATACAAGTGGGATAATCCAGCTTGGTTAGCTTATGCATGACAAAACTGGTCAAAAAGACAAATACCAAAATGCCTACAATCATAATCAAAATCGGGATCAGCAAAACATCGATGTGGGCTAAGTTTTCTTTCTTCATCTGGATCCCGATAAACGCGCCGGAGCAGATCTGCATACCAATTTGCATCTTCCGCGGGAAGGGAACTTTATGGGTAAAGATGGTAAAGGCGGCGCCGCCCAGCATCGCGCCGATCATAGCGCCCGCTGTAACGCCGATCTGCCAAAAGAGGACGCCGACTACCGCCGCGCACAAAAATAAAAGGGCAAAATGCTTCCACTCAAAAGAGGCATTTTCTTTTTTCCGCTCTTTTTCCGCGTCCATCTCTTCTATCGCCTGTTTCGACAAATGACGATAGTTTTTGTTCATAATCTTTTTGAAAATCGGAGGGCAGAAACTGAAAATAATCAAAAGTCGAAATACCTGTAAAATCGCTACATAACCCGTATTTGCTCCCAATTCTTCACTGATGAGCGCCATATCGGAAACACCGCCCGGCGTCGTGGCAAACAGGGACGTAGCCACATCCAACTCGGAAAAGGTGGCGATCAAAGTACCAAACAGAAGGTTTAAAATGACCATGCCGACGACTAAGACAACAGTGGGCCACAAAATCTTCTTAAGAGCTAGCAAATCTTCCTTTCCCACCTTGCTTCCAATCATCACACCGCCAAAAATCTGCAAAACCGTCCGCAAATCGCCATAAAAAAATCCCTTTTCGGTAATCAGGTTAAAAGCGACCACAAAAATCATCGACCCAACCATGGCACCGGCCGGAATCTTTAGCTTCAATGCCAGCAATCCTCCGCCGGCAGCGACGACGAGTGTTAATAAAAAAAGTAGAAAATCCGTCATAATTCCCTCCGAAGAATATTTTTTGTCGTGCCAAAATTCAGTATACATTTGACAAAAGAGAAAGTCAAATATATAATTACAGATAGTTGATATTCGTCATCACTAATAATAGTACGCAGACGGGAAAGGAGAACATATGGAGAAGTTGCAGTTGGAATATTTTTGCACCATCGCCAAAGCGGGAAGTATCACCAAAGCTGCCCAGAGTTTAAATATCTCCCAATCTTCGCTAAGCCAAACCATTTCTAAACTGGAACGACAGCTTCAGGTAAAGCTGTTAGAACGCGTACCTCGTGGAATCCATCTCACCAAAGAAGGACGGCTTTTTCTCGCCTATGCCGCTGACGCGTTGATTCGGGAACGGAATATCCGCCAACAGCTGTTGGATTCGGGAAATGAGCCCAGCGGCGAAATTATTTTGAAAATCAACGCGCTGTCATCCACCGTAGTGCGCCTGTTCATCGAATTTAAAAAGCAATACCCCCAGGTAGAAGCGCAATTTTTACAAAGTTCTCCCAACGATCCAAGCGAGCTAAATCGCCCGGATTTAACCATCACCGGCGCTCCTATCGATAACAGCCGCGACGAGTCTTCCCTACTTATCACCGAAAAAATGATGGTTGCTCTTTCTCCGGAACATCCCTTGGCGAAAAATACTTCCATTTCTTTGTCCGCCCTCGCAAAAGAACGGTTCATTGTTTTTGGAAGTTCGGAGCGGACCTCCCATTTGATCCATCATTGCGCAGTTTGCGGTTTTACTCCCAATATCTGGATGCAGTGCCGCAATACTAATATGATTTTTTCCATGGT
>CALXGT010000027.1 GCA_944387915.1 uncultured Clostridia bacterium | reverse complement strand
AGCATGGTCAATACCTTTGGATTCGCGATAGTGGGCGCGCTGATTTTGGTCTCCATGGTGATTGTAACCAACACCATCCGCGCTTCCGTTTTTTCGAGGAGACGGGAAATCAACATTATGAAATATGTGGGAGCCAACAACACCTTTATTCGGGTGCCTTTTGTAGCCGAGGGGATCGCTTTGGGAATTATTGCCGCGCTTTTGGCATTTTTCTTAGTTTGGGGCGGATATTCCGCGTTCTATACCCTGATTCGGAATGAATTGACCGGTTGGATTGGTTCGGCGCTTCAACATTTGGTACCCTTTAAGGAAATTGCGACGCAGATTTTGGCTTACTTTTTGCTTTCCGGTATGTTTGTCGGCGGAATTGGAAGCGGCTTTAGCATGCGGAAATATCTTCGGGTATAGGAGGACAGTATGAAACGGAAAAGTGCGATTGCTTTTATGATGGCGGCGGTGATGGCTGTAACCAGTATCTCTGTCGCTTCGACGCCGGTGACCGTATCGGCCGCCAATTCTCTTTCGGATATCTACGAGCGGCAGCAGGCTATTCAAAAGGAACTGGATAAAGCCAACGCCAATCTAAAAAATCTCGAAGGGCAGATTTCCGAGGCGGAAAATTACCAGGCGGAGCTTTCCAATCAGATTACTTTAAATCGGGATAAAATTTCTTTGTATGAATCCGAGATCAGCGCTTTGAGCGACGAGATCGCGCAGACGGAAGAAACAGTAGCGATAAAGGAAACGGATATCGCTACTAAGGAGACGGAGATCAACGATACCTACGAGGCTTTTAAGGAGCGGATGATCGCCATTTATAAGGCGGGCGAGACCTCTTCTTTGGAAATGCTTTTTTCTTCCGAGAGTTTCGCCGATTTCTTTACCACCATTCGCTTGATGCAGGCGGTTTCGGAGCATGACGAACAGCTTGTGGAAACTTTGCGGGTTCAAAAGGCCGATTTAGAGACGGAGAAGCAGGAGCTTCAGGAGTATCTCACCCAAATCGAGAATGATAAGGCGGAAATTGAAACGGCAAAGGCCGATATTCAGGCGACCCAGAAGGAGTTAGAGGCGTCCTATGCCGCCAGTGAAACCGCCATGCAGGATTTGGAAGCGCTGGAGCGGCGCTATACCGCGGATAAGGAAAAAGCGCTGGAGGAAGACGCCGCCATCGAAGCGGAATTGGAAGAATGGTTCCGTCAGCAGGCAGCTAATAACGGGGGAAATACCGGAGAATTGGATAGCGACTTTATCTGGCCCCTTCCCGGATATTCTTATGTATCCTCCCCATATGGACCCCGTTGGGGCAGCTTCCACACCGGTATGGATATTACCGGCGGCGGCGTTTACGGCGCCAATATTGTGGCCGCCAGCTCCGGCGTGGTGACCCGTGTGGTGAGTATGCATTATAGTTATGGAAACTACCTCATCATCGATCACGGCGGCGGGTACAGCACGCTGTACGCGCATTGCAGCCAGCTTCTTGTCAGCGAGGGCGATACCGTCTATAAAGGACAGACGGTGGCATTAGTGGGCTCCACCGGAAATTCTACCGGACCGCATCTTCATTTTGAAGTGCGTGTGAACGGTTCCCATACCAATCCGGCCAATTATGTGAGCTACTAAGCCGGTGCGCGGCTTCGGAGGGAGTTATGAATAAAAAAGTTTCTTTGGGAGTTACCATCTGTCTGATGGCTATTGCCGCCGCGATCGCGTTTACGGTGACCATGTACTTTTCTCTCAATATTTTTAACAGTAAGATTTCCAACGTCAATGAGCGGGAAGCGCTCTACAGTAAGCTTTCCGAAATTGATACCCTGGTTCGGAGCAACGGCCTTTTCGAGATCGACGAGGACGGTTTGATGGACAGCATCGCCAACGGCTATATGACCGGCTTGGATGATGATTATGCCCGCTATATGACCCAGGAGGAATACCGTTCCTACCAGATGGAAAACGCGGGCCAGTTAGTGGGGATCGGCGTGACGGTGAGCATGGATGAGAGCGGATATATTTCCGTTTTAGAGGTCACTTCCGGTTCTCCGGCGGAGGAAGCGGGGATCCTCCCCGGCGATCTCATCATTAAGGTGGGCGACGGGGACGTTTTGGCTGTGGGATACACCGAGTCGGTGTCCAATCTTCGTGGAGAAGAAGGGACCAGCGTTTCCATAACGGTGCGCCGGGGCGACGAGGAGTTTTCGGCGGATGTGACCAGAAAGCTGATCCAAACGACAACCGTCACCTACGACCAAATCGGAGATTACGGTTACATTCACATCGACGGCTTTGACGCTACCACACCGGAGGATTTCGAACGGGCGGTGAGCTCTTTGATGACCGCCGAGGTCAAAGGCTTTATCTTTGATGTGCGGGAAAATACCGGTGGACTGGTTTCCAGCGTAGCGGAGGTTCTCGATTACCTCCTTCCCGAAGGGGATCTGGTGTCCCAGACCAACAAGCAGGGAGAGACTCAGGTTTTGTATACGTCGGACGCTAACTGTATCTCTATGCCCATGGTAGTCTTAGTTAACGGAAACACTGCCAGCGCCGCCGAATTGTTCGCCTGCGACCTGCGGGACTTTAACGTCGCTTCTCTGGTGGGGGAAAATACCTTCGGAAAAGGAATTTTACAAACGGCCTATGCGTTGGAGGACGGCTCCGCCATCAATTTGACTACCGCCTACTACAATCCTCACAGCGGGGTCAATTTCCACACAGTAGGATTAAAACCGGACTACGAGGTATCCCTTACCGCGGAACAGAAGATGGAGCTCTTCCGGACGCTGAGCTACGAGGACGACGCCCAGCTTCAAAAAGCGATTTCCGTTTTGGATGCGGAGATCCAATAAGCGGTCTTTTTCGACCGGAGAAAGGATTTTCCTTTCTTCGGTTTTTTGTTGACATAAATCTCTTACGGGGGTACAATGAGAAAAACGAGAAAAAGGGGACGTAGAGGATGAAAAGCGCGGTTTTTTACGGAGAACATGATATCCGGGTAGAAGAACGGGATATGCCAAAGGTCGGCGACAACGACGTATTGATTCGGGTAAAGGTATGCGGCGTTTGCGGCACCGATGTTCATATCTTTGAAGGCGATCCGGGAGCGGCGGAGGTGACCCCTCCGACCATTTTGGGCCACGAATTTTCCGGCGAGGTGGAAGCGGTAGGCCGTTTGGTGACCCGGTTTCAAAAAGGGGATCGGGTGTGTGTCGATCCTAACTGTTACTGCGGGAAATGTGATTTTTGCCGGGATGGCATCGCGCATTATTGCACCGATATGATCGGCTATGGAACGACGGTGGACGGAGGATTCGCCGAATATTGCGCTGTGGATCAGCGACAGGTTTATCGCCTCGGGGAACATACCACCTTTGAACAGGGTGCCATGACGGAACCGGTGGCATGCTGCCTTCACGGCATCGATATGTGTGAGATTGAACCGGGGCATCGGGTGGTGATTATCGGCGGCGGTATGATTGGCTTGATTATGCTCCAGCTTGCCCGCCTCAAAGGGGCGACGATGATCGCTTTGATCGAACCGGTGGAAAGCAAGCGGAAAACGGCGCTTTCCCTTGGCGCGGATCTGGTGATCGATCCTGTGAACCAGGATGCGGCGCAGGTACTGAAAAAGGCGGGGATGGATCGGGTCCAAACGGTGATCGAATGCGTCGGAAAGCCCTCTACAGTGAAACAGGCGATCTCGCTGGCGGGAAAGAAATCGGTGGTGATGATGTTCGGGCTGACTAAGCCCGATGAGACGGTTTCCATCAAGCCCTTTGAAATTTTCCAAAAAGAGATTGTGCTGAAAGCGTCCTACATCAATCCCTATACCCAGGCCAGGGCCCTTCGTCTCATTGATTCGGGGCGGCTGGATGTGGAGAGCATGGTGTGCGAGATCTGTCCCTTGGAGCGGTTAGAGGATATTTTAAAGGATCCGATGCTTCGCGCCAAAGGAAAATATTTGATCGCCCCCTAAACGCGAAAAAAACCGGTACGGGATTCCGTACCGGTTTTTTGATTGAGGGAAAAACTTAGAATGTCACTTTCATTTTCATAGGAGCGCCAAAGGGATCGGCGGCCACTTTTTCGTGCATTTCATGGAGCTTCGCGTCGGCGTCGATTTTCGCCTCGCTGACCGCGTCAAAGTACATGGTCGCTTTGCAGTCAGTGGTAAAAGCGGGCCACTCCGCCAAACCTCTGCCGTTGGGGCTTCCGGTGTGGGCGAAGGCCATGTAAGCGCCAAAGTACGCGTTTTCCAGATTGTCGGAGGCAGCGCCTTCGTTGCAGATGGCGACTTTATCCGCATTGTGGAACGCGAAAGGAATATCGGAGCAGTGCCACGCGGGCATACCGCCGTTGTAGGGGAAATCGTAGGTGAACAGGTAGTTGTATGTGGGAGCGGAGCAATCCGTGGCGCGCTTGGTCATAAAGTCTAACATCGCCGCACGGTTGGACATACCCAGAAGCACCAATTCGTTCTTGTCGGGGTAAATTTTCTTAAACTCGGCAATCAGGTCGTCCGCCGCGTCACCAAATTCTTCCTTAATCATCTCCCGGCGTTTTTCCACAGGGATCTCGTCTTTGTCGACGACGTTCTTGGCAAAGCCCATTTCAGCAATAACCGAGCCAACCATCAAAGGAATGGTCTTGGCATGCTCGGTGTAGCCCACTTTCCAAGGATCGCCTACATACCAGCCGTTGGCGATAGGAGCCCACATCATACGGTTGTACTTGCCCTGGGCTTCCAATTCGGGAACGATGGCGTTAAAGGCTTTGACCAGCTCGTCGTAAGGAACCGTCTCCAATACGGAAACATCGGTGCCGCCCAGCTGCTTAATCATCATATCGGCGATTTCTTTGTCGTACCGTTTGGTTTCTCTGGCTCTTCCCGCGCCGCCGCTCATCATAATGCCTTTATGGAACAGTCCGTCCGCCGCAGGAGTTTGGAGAAGCGTTAAAACCTTTCCACCGCCGCCGGACTGACCGAAGATAGTAACGTTATCGGGGTCGCCGCCGAAGTTTTGGATATTGTCTTTGATCCATTTTAAAGCTTCTACGATATCCGCCATACCGGCGTTTCCGGAATTTTCGAACTCGGGGCCGAAAGCGGAAAGATCAAAGTAGCCTAAGATGTTTAAGCGATGGTTAATGGTAACCACGACGGTATCGCCGTATTTCGCCATATTGTCGCCGTCATAAGCAATCATTTCGATGGAAGAACCGGCAGAATATCCGCCGCCATGGAGCCATACCATAACCGGCTTTTTCGCTTCTTTACAAAGCTTTCTCGACCATACGTTCAGGTATAAGCAATCTTCGCTTTCCGGCCAGAAGCGGTGGGGGATCAAAAGGTCCATATTGGGGGAGTTGGGGGTCATCAGGGGAGCGACATGCCCGTAAGAATGGGCGTCTTTTACCCCTTCCCAAGGCTCGACAGGCTTGGGTTGTTTAAACCGCTCCGCCGTCGCGTATTGGATGCCGTAAAAGCAATAGGTGCCATCCAGCTCGAAACCGCGGATTTTTCCTGCTTTGGTATCGACGACAGCGGTGGATGTAGTACAGCTAAAATTTCTTGCCATTTTTTTAACTCCTTTCAGTAAACAGAGTGAACGAAACAATGTTACGAAGTGTTTTCGTAAATTATTCTCTCATTTTCAGTATATAACAAAATAGTTTGGATGTAAATAATTTTACGGATTGTTTATAAACAAAATTTTTCATCTTTATTTGTATATTTTCACTTATTCTCTTTTTTTTAGAACAATTTTTCAAAAAAGAAGAAAAAACAGAACAAAAAATCGCATTCTACAGGTAGAAGAGCGCACCCTTATATTGCGAAACCGTAATTTTTATGTTACAATATTCGAAAGGGCAGATGTCTGAATTTTCAGGAAAATCGACCAAAGAGGAGAGAGGCTTATGTTGGTGGTCAACTGGAAGGTCGGAAAGGACAATCCGGTTTTCGAAGACGCGTTTTTGATTCGCAAGGCGGTCTTTATGGATGAACAAGGATTCTCGGATGAAATAGATTCTTTAGACGAGACAGCCTGGCACCTTGTAATTTATGACAACGCGCGTCCGATTGCCTGTGGGCGGCTCTTTTTCGAGGAAGAAAAGGTCGCTCATGTCGGCCGTGTCGCCGTACTTCCCGAATGGCGGGGCAAGCATATCGGCGCTCTGCTGATGAAGGAAATGGAAGATAAGGCAATCGCTTTGGGATGCGAGCGGATTCGTCTTGGCGCACAGTGTCGGGCGTCCGGCTTTTATCAAAAACAAGGCTATCAATCGTTTGGCGAGGAATATTTAGACGAAGGTTGTCCCCATATTATGATGGAAAAACCGCTTTCCCTTTTGGGGGATGCGAATTCGATAAAAGGAGAAAAAGAAAATGAGCGAATGTAATCATGATTGCAGCAACTGCTCCGCCAATTGCGGCGAGCGGACGCAGGCAAAAACCGATTTTTTAGAAGCCCCTAACGCGATGAGCGATATCAAGAAAGTAATAGGCGTTGTCAGCGGAAAAGGCGGCGTGGGAAAATCTTTAGTTACGTCTATGCTGGCGGTGATTATGAAAAGAAGAAAAAAAGACGTCGCTATTTTGGACGCGGATATCACCGGTCCTTCCATTCCGAAAGTTTTCGGGGTAAAATCCAAGGCTATGGGGAACGATATGGGAATTTTTCCCGTGGAGACCAAAACCGGGATCAAATTGATGTCGGTGAATCTTCTTTTGGAGGATGAGACCGCGCCGGTAATTTGGCGGGGTCCGGTAATTGCCGGTACTGTGAAGCAGTTTTGGACCGACGTGATGTGGGATACGGTAGATTATATGTTTGTGGATATGCCTCCCGGAACCGGCGACGTACCTCTGACGGTGTTCCAGTCGATTCCTCTGGATGGGATCTTGATTGTTGCGTCTCCTCAGGAGCTGGTTTCCATGATTGTGGAGAAGGCGGTCAAAATGGCGGAAGCGATGAACATTCCGGTGCTGGGACTGATCGAAAACATGAGCTATGTAAAATGTCCCGATTGTGGGAAGGAAATTAAGCTGTTTGGCGAGAGCCATATCGAGGAAATCGGCGAAAAGTACGGTATCCCGGTGCTTGGAAAGCTTCCTATCGATCCAGCGCTGGCGAAAAACTGCGACCAGGGTGTGATCGAGCTGTTTGAAGGAGATTATCTGGAAGCAGCGGCGGATCGCATCGAGGCGCTTTAATATGAATCGGGAGCAACGGGCAAGGGCATATTTTTTAGAAGGCTATAATTGCGCCCAGTCGGTGGGAATGGCGTTTAGTGACCTTATCGGGTTTTCCGAAGAGGAAACGGCAAGGTACCTTTGCGGTTTTGGCGGCGGGTTTTCCCGGATGCGGGAGATGTGCGGCGCTATTTCGGGAATGGTTTTCGTGCTTAACGTCCTTTATGGCCACAGCCTTCCCAAAAGCCACCAGGAAAAGGCGGACTACTATGCGTTGGTTCAAACGCTGATTCGACGCTTTGAAGAAGAGTTCGGCTATTGCCGCTGCGGGGATTTGCTGGGAGTTTCCGGCCCGGAGGCCCCCGTCCCCGAGGAGAGAACGGAAGAATATTACCAAAAGCGTCCCTGCCCAAATTTTATTGGGAGAGCGGCGGCGATTTTGGAAGAATATTTGAGAAAAGAAAATGGCAAGGAGGATGACGATGACGCATCAATTTACCGTACCTCTGGCAAAATTGATTAAAAGTTTTTCTCTGGAGAGCTTATACCTTCCAAAGGATCCTTCGGAAATTATGATCTCTTCCAGTGAGATTAACCGTCCGGGGCTTTTTATTACGGGCTTTCAAAATTATTTTGACCCTCAGCGGATTCAAATGATCGGAAAGATGGAGGAATCCTATTTTTCCACCCTTCCCAAGGAAACGGTTTTGGAAAGAATGGACAGCATGTGCGCTCTCGGCGTTCCGGTTATTATTGTGTCCAGAGGGCTTCCGGTAGCCGATGAGATTTTGCAGGCGGCGTCCCGGCATCAGGTTCCGGTTTTACGTTCTCAGGAGGCGACATCCAACATTATGGCGTCGCTCATTTCCTTCCTGAATGTGGAGCTGGCGCCTCGGATTACCCGCCATGGCGTTTTGGTGGAAGTGTACGGCGAGGGCCTTTTGATTTTGGGAGACAGCGGCGTCGGAAAGAGCGAGACCGCCATTGAGCTGGTCAAGAGAGGTCACCGTCTGGTAGCGGACGACGCCGTAGAGATTCGAAGGGTGTCCAATCATACGTTAGTGGGAAGCTCCCCGGAGAATATTCGCCACTTTTTGGAGCTTCGCGGCATCGGTATTATCAATGTGGGACGCCTTTTCGGTATGGGCGCTGTAAAAACCACTGAAAACATTGATATGGTAGTGGAAATGGAACATTGGGACCCGGATAAGGTTTACGACCGGATGGGCATGGAAAATTCGATGACGGACATTTTAGGCGTTAAGGTTCCTTCCTTGACGATTCCTATTAAACCCGGAAGGAATCTGGCGATTATTATGGAAGTGGCGGCCATGAACAACCGGCAAAAGAAGATGGGGTACAACGCCGCCCATGAGTTGATGAAAAATTTAGGTCTGGCTCAGCCTAACGGTGATATGCCCCAAAACTGGGACTATTAGGGGAAGTATATGCGCAGCGTAGAAGTAGAAACACATTGTCACACTAACGTCAGCAAGCACGCCTATTCCACCATTTTGGAGAACGTTCAGTACGCCGCCTCGGTGGGACTCAAGGGAGTCTGCATTACCGATCATGGGCCGGAACTGTTTGACGGCGCGCCGTCTTATTATTTCAGCAACCTCAATTTAGTTTCCAAAGAGATGTACGGCGTCCGTATTTTTAAGGGAGCCGAAGTCAGCATTATGGACAAAAACGGAAGAATTGATCTTTCGGGGAAAGGGTTGACCCGGTCGTTAGAGTGGGTGATCGCGTCCATCCATCTTCCGGAGTTTGCGCCGGAGGATTTTGAGTCGGTGACATCCGCCTACTGGAATGTGGCGGAAAACCCCTATGTGGATGTGATCGGACACTGCGGCCGAGGGAATTGGCTGTTTGACCGGGAGAAAGTGCTGAAAAAAGTCAAGGAGACCGGAAAGCTGATTGAGATTAACGAACACAGCTTCGATTCCGGAAAGGATGCTGCCCGGCGCTGCTACGAGATCGCGAAACGCTGTAAAGAATTGGAGATTCCCATAGTCATCAGCTCGGACGCCCATTTCGCCGGCGCTATCGGCGGATACCGTCGGGCACAGGCGCTTTTGGAAGAGCTGTGCTATCCGGAAGATCAGATTTTGAATTTGGATTTTTCCCGGTTTGATGCATATATCGAAGCGCGGCGTCAACGACTCAAAAATTTATCTGTCTCCACATAACCGAAGCATTTTCGGTTTAATATAACATATAGTGAAAGAGAGGAAACAGCATGAAGTATTATGTGGGCATCGATCTTGGCGGCACTTTCGTCAAGGCGGGGGTTGTAGACGAAGACTGTAAGATCGTCGCCAAAGCGAGTCTTCCCACCAATCTGGAAAACAGCGAAAAGTTGGCTGACGGTATGGTGGAAACAGTTCAACTGGCATTGAAAGAAGCGAATTTGACATTGGACGATATTGAGTCGGTGGGTGTTTGCAGCCCCGGTGCGGTAGACGCCAAAACCGGAACAGTGCTTTACGCTTACAATCTTTCTCTGTTCAGCGCGCCTTTGGGAAAGCTTATCGAAGAGCGGATCCACAAGCCGGTTTATCTGGAAAATGACGCTAACGTAGCGGCTTTCGGCGAGGTTATTGCCGGCGCGGCCAAAGGAATCAATGATGTCATTGTCGTTACTCTCGGCACCGGCGTCGGCGGTGGTATCATTATCGACGGGAAAATTTATTCCGGTTTTAACAGCTTCGGCGCGGAACTGGGGCATATGGTAATTGAACACAACGGGCGTCCTTGCACCTGCGGCAGAAAAGGATGCATCGAGGCGTACGCTTCGGCTACGGGGTTAATCAATATGACGAAGGAAGCGATGGAAAAGAATCCTTCCTCGAAGCTTTGGGAAATCGCTTCTACCCTGGATGATGTGGACGGCAAAACCGCTTTTGACGCGATGCGGGCGGGAGATGCCACCGGAAAAGAGGTTGTGGATCTTTATATCAGCTATCTCGGAACCGGATTAGCGAACTTTATTAACATTTTCCAGCCGGAAGTTTTGTTGATCGGCGGCGGGATTTGTAAAGAAGGCGAGACGCTGCTGCAGCCGTTGAGAGAAATTTTAGATCGAGAGACTTTCGGCGGCGACGGTATGCCCAAGACCACGTTAAAAACCTGTGAGCTTGGAAACGACGCCGGTACTATCGGCGCGGCTATGCTGTTTAAACTGCACCAGTAAGGGATACATACGGGCGAGGGGAATCCTTCGCCCTATCGTCCAAGGACACAAAAAATTTGCTTTTTTGGACGGTACTATGGATTGTTTGGAGGCGCAGCTATGCAAAGAGAAAAAGAAATTGAACTGCTTTTAGATAGAGAAAAAATTCCTTATCGTAAAAACGAACCTATGAAAGAGCACACCAGTTTTCACATCGGCGGGGATGCCGCTTTTTTTATCACCCCTCGTACACAAGAAGAGCTTCAAAAGACGGTCCGCCTTTTAACGCCCCTGGCGCCCATCTTTTTTTTGGGGAGAGGATCGAATCTTCTCGTCTCGGATGCGGGGCTGGACGCAGTGGTAGTTGAAATTGGAAAGGATTTCTCCCAAATTACGTTCCCCGAAGAAGAAACGATTTTGGCTTCCGCGGGCGCAAGCCTTTTAAGACTTTGCATTGAAGCGAAGGACAGAGGTTTGACCGGCTTGGAGTTTGCCTATGGGATACCGGGGTCTGTAGGAGGCGCGGTTTATATGAACGCCGGCGCTTTCAGTGGAGAAATGAAAGATGTGGTAGAATATGTGGAGTATCTGGATGAAGACGGCGTTTTACGTCGGGTAGATGGCGCAGCGTTGGATTTCGGGTACCGGAAAAGCTTTTTTACCGGGAAGAATTTTTGCATTTTGCAGGCGAAAATTCGTTTGCGGAAAGGCAACCGGGAAGAAATTGAAAAGAAGATGGAAGAGTTGATGGCGCGCCGAAAATTAAAACAGCCTTTGGAGTATCCCAGCGCGGGCAGCACCTTTAAACGTCCGGAGGGCGCTTACGCGGGAGCGCTCATTGAGCAGAGCGGACTCAAGGGAAGATCGGTAGGCGGCGCTATGGTAAGCGAAAAACACGCTAATTTTTTAATTAACTACCAAAATGCGACGTGCGCGGATATGCGGTCGCTGATTCGGCTGGTACAGGAAGAAGTCAAAGAGAAGACGGGGTACCAGTTAGAATGCGAGGTTCTTTTCTTAGGGGAATAGGGAAGCAGGGGAAGCGTAATGACGGAATTTTTGATTGTAACGGGGCTTTCGGGCGCCGGAAAATCCAGAGCGATTGATACGTTAGAAGATATTGGCTTTTACTGTGTGGATAATGTGCCGCCCACTTTAATTTTGAAGGTGGCGGAGATTTGCCTTTCATCGAGCAAAATGTCCAAGGTGGCAGTGGTTACCGACCTTCGGGGAGGAGATATGTTTTACGGCTTGTTCGAAGCGTTGGATGAGCTAAAAGAAAAAGGGATCGCCTACAAGATTTTGTTTTTGGATGCGACGGACGAGGAATTGAGCCGTCGGTACAAAGAAACCCGCCGCCGTCATCCTCTGGCGGATATTTCCAAGGGCGGGGTATTGGAAGCGATTCGCACCGAGCGGGTGCTTCTTCGTCCCGCCAGAGAAAAAGCGGATTTTATTATCGACACTACCCATCTCAGCGCTAACGAGCTTCGCCAGCGCCTCAGCGGTATTTTCCTGACTACGCTGGAAAATACCATGCTGATCCATGTGATGTCCTTCGGCTTTAAGCATGGACTTCCTCCGGAAGCGGATTTGGTGTTTGATGTGCGCTGTCTGCCAAACCCTTTCTACATTGATTCTATGAAACAGAAAACCGGGCTGGATCAGGAAGTCAAGGATTATGTCATGGACGCGGAGGAATCGAAGCTTTTATTGGAAAAGCTCGAGGATTTGATGGACCTTTTGATCCCCCTGTATGAAAAAGAAGGAAAAAGCCAGCTTCTGATCGCTTTTGGCTGTACCGGCGGGAAGCATCGGAGCGTGACTTTCGCGGAGTATTTGTATCAGTATTTCTATCAGAAGAAGAAAAATGTACGGATTGTGCATCGGGATATCGGAAAGTAGGGATTTACTTGTCTTTTAGCCAGGAAGTCAAGGATGAACTCTGCCGGAAGACGCTAAAAAAGAACTGCTGCCAGCAGGCGTTTCTTTATGCGATTTTGCGCCTGAGCCGAAATTTCCTGCTGGATGGCACTATTGTTACAACGGAGAACAGAGGGGCGGCGCAAAGGATTGCCAGGGATTTGGCGGGATTTTGCGGCGCTTTTGTCTCTATTTCGGCGGATTATCGGTATTTAAAGGATCATCCTTTGGCTTATACCGTTTTTATAGAGGAAGAAGAGGAAAAAAACGCGCTGTCTCGGCGCTTTTTTCTCGAACAACCGGATTTGTATCCGCCCTTTTTGGAGAAGGAATGTTGTGTACAGGCCTTTTTAAAGGGGGCGTTTCTCGCTTTCGGCCAGGTCACCGACCCGGAGAAGGAATACCATTTGGAGATAGGAACGCCAGGGGATTTTTGCGCGGAGGCGATGCGCCGGCTTATGGAGAGCGTCGGCTTTTCCTTTAAAATCAGCAATCGGAAACG
>CALXGT010000026.1 GCA_944387915.1 uncultured Clostridia bacterium | reverse complement strand
TTCAGGTTTTCAACATCCGTTTCGCCACCATTGTCAAAGCTGTAATCGCTGAGAGACAGAGTAAAAATCGTCGAGCCGCCTGTCACAGCCCGTTCTTCAACCCCTCCTGCGATGGCATCATAAATGCTTCGCTCCATTTCGGTCAAATAAGAAGGCTGCCAGTCCGGTTCTTTGGCCGCCCAAACCGTTACCGGAAACATGGTTAGCACCATTACGATGCTAAGAATCACGGCCAACAATCGTTTTCTCATATGAAATCCCCTTTCTGTTGTATATTCTCTGTTATAAACGCTTGTAGCGAAGTACGGATTGCGTTTAACTGCAAATTCAGATATTCTTCATCTTCAAGCAATGCGTAGTGGGTGCCTTCGTCATAAAGTCGTCCTCGACCTTTACCATACAGTAGGCAGTCGATTCTACCATAAGGTTATCCTTTCTGCCGAAGTAGTAAATCAGATCGGCTTTGATCACTTTGCACGCATCCGCCAGTTTCTGCATCCCGGTGTTTTCTAAGCCGTTTTCGAAAAAGACGTTGAAACAAATCTCCAACAGTTCTTTTGCTCGTTCTTCATTTCGATTCGGATTGATTCTCATCGCATCCTGTTGAAGCCTTACTTAACAAACGGTAATCTTAATCTGCTAAAAAAGGACAAACACAAAGATGTCGTTTGTCTAACCGTACCCGTCGCCATGATAGCATAGAAGCAATCACATTTCAAGTTTTGAAAATATTTTCTATAAAACAGACAAGATGCTTCTGGGATTTTTGTTATTTCTATATGCAAATAAAGTCCAGGTTATCGTTCAATGGAGTCTTCCCTCTATTGCTAAAATATGCGTTCGCCGATTTCTCGTGAAAAGGTTCTCGGCGGAAAATGCAAACAGGCTTTAAGGCGACCGTTTTCCGGTCATCCCAGAGCCTGTTATCGTTCAATGGCATTCCAAAAGAAACTGCACACCGTTTCGAGACGCTGTAACATCAAAATAGGTGTGCTTTGTATAGAAATATTAATAAAAAGATACCCTTTTAAACGCGGACATTTTCTTCCCTAAAAAGAAAAAATCCCGTTTTTGCAATAAGCGCAAGGCTTCGCAAAAAACGGGATTTTGGCGGAGTTGGAGAGACTCGAACTCTCGCGCCGGTTTCACCCGACCTACGCCCTTAGCAGGGGCGCCTCGTCACCAACTTGAGTACAACTCCATGGTAGCGTTCGGTAATCATATGAGGGAGATCCGAAAAGCTGGCGGAGAGAGTGGGATTCGAACCCACGGTCCCTCTCGGGATCACCGGTTTTCAAGACCGGCTCCTTAAACCGCTCGGACATCTCTCCGAATCAATCTATATAGAACGAGAGTAATTATATCACGGCAAGCGTTGTTTGTCAATAGTTTTTTCCCGGAGAAAAGAAAACGGTCCGAATTGCTTCGGACCGTCTCGTTACCAAGTGGCGACATTTAATTTTTCGATCAGAGTATCCGGATCTACGCCGTGGACCATGCAAGCCTGCTCCACCGTTTCGCCTCGAGAAGCGGGGCAGCCTAAGCAATGCATCCCCATTTCCAGAAAATAATGGGCCAGAGAAGGATTCGCGTCCAAAATCTCGCCGATGACCGTATCTTTGGTAATTACCATGGTGTACTCCTTTCTTTTGGTACAGTGAAACCAAAGGTTATTTATTTGATGTTTCTTTCAGTTCCCTTAGGTCGTAAGGGGTAGCCTGATAGACAAAATAGTTGAGCCAGTTGGAGAAGAGGAGGTTTGCGTGGCTTCTCCAGATAAAAAGCGGCTCTTTATTGGGATCGTCGTCCTTAAAATAATGGTAGGGAGGATCGATAGGCAGCCCTTTATCAAGATCCCGGCGGTATTCCTCGAGCAGGGTGTCCCGGTCATATTCCGAATGCCCGGTGACAAAAAACTGCCGTCCGTCCCGGGATGCGACGATATGAACGCCGGAAATCGGGGACTCCGTTAAGATCAAAAGCTCGTCGTGCTTTTGAATATCCTCCGCCCGCACTTCAGTATGGCGGGAATGGGGTACGAAAAAGGTTTCGTCGAAGCCCCGAAGAAGGGGGTGATAAGGCCGCAAGGGATGGTGGGGGAAGATACCAAACATCTTTTTTTCAAGGGGGTATTTGGGAATCCCGTAATGGAAATACAGCCCCGCTTGAGCGCCCCAGCAAATGTGGAGGGTGGAATAAACATGAGAGCGGCTCCAGGTCATAATATCGCAAAGCTCGTCCCAGTAATCCACCTCTTCGAAGGGAATCTGCTCCACCGGCGCGCCGGTAATAATCAATCCGTCAAACCGTTCGTTTCGCACATCCTCAATGGTTTTATAGAATTTCAGCAGATGGTCGCCGGAAGTGTTTTTGGATTGATGGGAAGCAGTTTGCAGCAGCTCTACATCCACCTGGATCGGGGAATTGGATAACAGCCGCAGAAGCTGGGTTTCCGTTTCGATTTTTTTTGGCATCAGGTTTAAAATGGCGATCTTTAACGGGCGGATGTCCTGTCCCAGCGCCCGTTCCTCCTCCATTACAAAAATATTTTCGCCTCTTAAGGTGGAAGCGGCCGGGAGGGAAGAGGGAATATTGATTGGCATACCGACCCCGCCTTACAGATTTTGTTCCAGTGCGAGGGCAAGCTGCGCAGGGCAGGAAGTAGGTTTGCTTCCGCAGCGGATTCCTTTCAGTAAGGGAACGATATCGGAAGCTTTCCTTCCGACGCAAAGAGCGGCGACGCCTTGAGTATTTCCGCTGCATCCGCCGGTAAACTGGACCTTCTCGATAATGCCGTCATCGTTGACGGTGATATTGATATTGCGAGAGCAAACGCCCTTAGGGGTATAGGTAATGGTTTTCATATTGATTTCTCCTTTATTTTCGAATGACGCCTTCTTTGATAGCGGCGTTTTTGACCGCCGCGGCGACCGCTTTGGCGACTCTCGGATCAAAGGCGTCCGGCAAGACCCGGTCCACTTTAATCTCTTCGTTCGACAATACCGAGGCGATAGCGTAAGACGCCGCTAGTTTCATCCCTTCGGTAATATCGGTGGCGCCGGCTTCCAAGGCGCCCTTAAAGATACCGGGAAACGCCAAAACATTGTTGACCTGGTTGGGATAATCGCTGCGGCCGGTGCCTACGATAAAGGCGCCGCCTTTTTTTGCTTCCTCGGGCATAATCTCGGGCACCGGATTCGCCATGGGAAAAACGATGGAGCGATCCGCCATCTTAGAGACCATTTCCGCGGTTACCAGATTGGGACGGGAAACGCCGATAAAGACGTCGGCGCCTTTTAAAGCGTCGGCCAACGTTCCCTTGAGCCCTTCCTTGTTGGTGATTTTTGCCATTTCCTCTTGGGCAAAGGTCAAATTGGGAGCGCCCTGGTAGATGATCCCGTCCTTGTCGCACAAAATTACGTTTTTGGCGTGGAAGCCAATGAGGTGCTTGGCAATGGCGATTCCGGCGGCGCCGGCGCCGTTAATGACCACCGTCGCGGTCTCAAAGGATTTTCCCGCTAATTTGAGCGCGTTGAGCAGTGCCGCAGAAACCACAATGGCAGTACCGTGTTGGTCATCATGGAAAACGGGGATGGAAAGCTTTTCTTTCAGTCGCCGTTCAATCTCAAAGCAACGGGGCGCGCCGATGTCTTCAAGGTTGATCCCCCCAAAAGACGGCGCTAAAATTTCGATGGTCCTACAAATTTCATCCACATCTTTGGTATCTAAACAGATGGGAACCGCGTCCACATCGCCGAAGGCTTTCAATAAAACCGCTTTTCCCTCCATAACCGGCATCGCCGCTTCCGGTCCGATGTCGCCTAATCCTAAAACGGCGGTCCCGTCGGTAATGACGGCGACTAGATGGCCTCTTCGGGTCAAGGTATAAGAAAGGGAAGGATCCTTTTCTATAGCGAGGCAAGGCTCGGCTACGCCGGGCGTATAAGCCAGCGAAAGCTCCTCGCTGTTGGTAACGGGACAGCGGGCGGTGATTTCGATTTTTCCCTGCCACTCCCGATGCAATGCTAACGCTTTTTCTTTCACGTCCATACTACTTCTCCTTTCAGAGAAAAAGATTACGACCTTATTGTACTATGAAATTGCCTTTCGGTCAATCGAAAGAAAAATTTTCTACTTTTTTCTTTTATCGGAAAAATAGGGCTTGCTTTTTTTTATGAATTTTGATATACTATAGAAACGGAATGCGTCCGTAGCTCAGCTGGATAGAGTGTCAGACTCCGACTCTGAAGGTCGCAGGTTCGACTCCTGTCGGGCGCACCAACGCAACGCTCCGCCTAAAAAGGCGGGGCGTTTTTGCGTAAAAATATCTTTTTTCGTCGGGAAAATAGGAACCTCGATTTATATTGGAAAACCGATCCTGTTTGGTTAAAGAGCAATTCGATTACAAACAATCGGGCACATCGGCTTCGGACGAAGACTGCGAGGAGGAAATGGATTATGAAAACGGCAATTTGTTATTACTCCTATTATCATGGAAACACCTTGAAAGTGATTGAGGCAATCAAACAGGTAGGGGATGTGGATTTGATCCATGTGGCAACTCGCCAGGCCGTACACCTGGAAGCGTATGATTGTATCGGCTTTGCATCGGGAATTTATGGATTTGAGATGCATAAGGCCGTGGTGGAGTTTGCCAAAAAGTATTTGCCAAAAGGGAAAAACGTCTTTTTTGTCTACACTTACGGCGGCGCGAAGGGAAGGGGCGCGAAAACGCTGCGCGCGATCGCTGAGCAAAGAGGATGCACTGTCCTCGGCGAGTTCGGATGCCGGGGCTTTAATACCTTTGGACCGTTTAAACTGTTTGGCGGAAGCGGAAAAGGCTTGCCGAGCCAGAAGGATCTTGCCGAGGCGCAGGATTTTTACCGCCGGATTTCTCAAAAATGAGGGAAGCAGGTTTGCGCTTTGAATTCTTGTGACCGACTATTTTATTTTTGTACGAAAGGTAGATGAAAGCGGTACGGTCCGACGATTTGCTGCCGAAAACCTTTTGACTGCATAGGACAACTATAAGGTAAAATGGAAGTAATATCCCGCTGCCAGCGGGATATTTATTTTTCTCTATGCTTACTCATTAAAACTATAAATAGAAAAATTGTTACTGAAAATTTCTCTTTTAAAAAGCGAAAGTGAGATAACAAGCCCAAAAAACAGGACGAAAAATTGGAGAAAAAGCGAATGACAGGATGGTGAGAACATGCTACAATTATAGAAATAAAACAAATTTTAAAAATTGAAAGGAAGAAAGAGGCTATGTATAAGAAATACGATTTCGAGACATATACCGACCGAACTGGGCTGGATTCGGCGAAGTGGGAGAATATTCCTATTCCTGACGCTCAGGTTTCCGAAGGCTTTTCGAAAATCCCTATGTGGGTGGCAGATATGGATTTCGCCACGGCGCCGTCGGTCATTGCGTCGATCCTCCGTCGGATTACTGCTTCGCCGGCTTTTGGTTATTACGGACTTCCCGCTACTGGGTATTTTGATGCAGTTCGTTCCTGGCAGTTGGAAAGAAACGGTGTCGATATCGGAAGCGATGAGTATATTTCTTACGAAAACTCGGTTTTGGGCGGTGTCGCCAACATTATCAATACTTACACCGAACCCGGAGATCCCATCTTGCTTCAATCTCCCACTTATGTTGGCTTTACCGGAACGGTAAATAACGCCAAGCGCACCATTGTGCTTACTGACCTCAAACAGGATGAGGATGGCACCTATCGTATGGATTACGAAGATATGGAAAAGAAGATTGTGGAGAATAACATTAAGGTCGCCATTTTTTGCTCGCCCCACAATCCCACCGGACGGGTTTGGGACAAAGAAGAGATTGAAAAATATGTAGAGATTTGCGCGAAACATAATGTCATTATTGCTTCGGACGAGATTTGGTCCGATTTTATTGTGGGAGATAAAAAACATATTCCTACCCAGTCGGTTTCCGATACGGCAAAACAGATCGTCGCGGCGATGTATTCTCCCAGTAAGACGTTTAACTTAGCGGGATTAGTGGGCGCTTATTCCATTATTTACAACGAGGAGATGCGGAAAAAGGCGAGAGAGCGGGCGTCTACCACCCACTATAATTCTCCCAACCTCCTTTCGGTTTACGCTTTGATCGGCGCTTATACCGGTGGCGGCGAATGGGTGGATGAGCTGAGAAAAGTAATTTCCGCCAATATGGACTACGCGTATGCGATGATACAAACTTGGGACGGGGTTACGGTGCAGCGTCCTCAGGGAACGTATATGATGTTCCCCGACTTTACCGGATTTTGTAAAAAACGGGGCAAAACGCTGGACGATGTGCTGAAACGGTGCGTTTCGGTTGGCGTTATCTGCCAGGATGGGCGGTCCTTCCATGGGGAATGCCACATTCGGTTCAATATGGCGCTTCCTACCGCCAAAGCGAAGGAAGCCTTCGATCGATTGGATCAGTACCTGATTAAGGAAGAATGGTAATAAAAAGCCGGTGCGAAAGCACCGGCTTTTTGCGCTACATGCGCGGAATGGATTTTACTTGAAGTTATTTTCGAACCTGTCCCTCTCCGAAAATAATATACTTGGTGGTGGTCATTTCGGTAAGCCCCAAAGGCCCTCTGGCGTGAAGCTTTTGGGTGCTGATTCCCATTTCCGCGCCGAAGCCAAACTGGAAGCCGTCGGTAAACCGGGTGGAAGCGTTTACATAAACGGCGGCGGCGTCTATCAGAGAGGTAAACCGGTTGGCGTTTTGATAGCTTTCGGTCACAATGGCCTCGGAATGTCCCGAGCCGTACCGGTTAATATGGGAAACCGCTTCTTCGAGAGAAGAAACCACCTTGACCGCGAGGATCAAGTCGTTATACTCGGTAAGGTAATCCTCTTCGGTGGCGGGAAGGGCGTTTTCGATATACTTTCTCGTTATTTCGTCTCCACGGATCTCCACACCGTTTTCCGTTAAGCTCTTTCCGATGCGGGGGAGAAATTCCGGAGCGATATTTTGATGAATCAAAAGGCTTTCGATCGCGTTGCAGACGCCGGGGCGCTGGCATTTTGCGTTTAAGATAATCTTTTCCGCCATAGAAAAATCGGCGGATTCATCCACAAACACATGGCAGTTTCCCACACCGGTTTCCAAAACCGGGACGGTAGCGTTTTCCACCACCGAGCGGATCAATCCGGCGCCGCCTCGGGGGATTAAAACGTCCAAGTATTCGTTGAGCTTCATCATCTTTGCGGCGGTCTCCCGGCTGCAATCGGTGAGCAGAGAGACGGCGGCTTCGGGAAAATGCTCCGCTTTTAAGGCTTTTTGCAGCACCGATACTACCGCCTGGTTGGATTGAAGGGCGCTTTGGCTTCCCCGAAGGAGAACCGCGTTTCCGGTTTTTAAGCAAATTCCCGCCACATCGGCGGTGACATTGGGCCGAGCTTCGTAAATAATGCCTACTACGCCGAGGGGAACCCGGACTTTTCCGATTTTAATGCCCTGGGCGCCAAGCCACATTTTGTCCACTTCCCCGATAGGGTCGGGGAGGGAGGCAAGCTGGAACAGACCGTCGGCCATTTCCTGCAACCGCTTTTCCGTCAACAAAAGCCGGTCCAATAAGGACGCTTTGGTTTCGTTTTCTCTCGCCTGTTCCATATCTTTGGCGTTTTCTTCCAAAATGTAGGGGGCTTCATCCAACAGCGCCTTACCCATGGCGGTCAGAGCGCGGTTTTTGGATTCGGTGTTCGCCTGCGCCAAAAAGGCGGAGGCTCCCTTTGCCTGTTTCCCCAGTTGCTGCAGTTCCATAACTTCTCCTTTCAACGGTCAGATTTGTAACGAAAGATTGTCCCGATGGATAGCCTCCACCTCGGCGTCAGCGCCTAAAAGGGACTTGATCTCACTGGAATGTTTTCCGATAATAGAGGATAAAATCGCGCTGCTGTAGTTGGAATATCCCCGGGCAAGCTCTTTTTGCTTCCGGTTCATCACTTGGATCACGGCGCCCCGGTCGAAGATACCCGACACTGAAACGATGCCGCTGGGGAGAAGGCTTCTTCCCTTGTTGAGCAAGGCGTCCTCTGCGCCTTCATCGACGGTAACGATACCCTCCGGCTGGCTTAAGAAGGTGAGCCAGCCCTTCTTTCCGTCCTTTTTATGGGCTTTGGGTAAAAAGAGGGTCCCGTTTTCCTCTCCGGAAGCGATCTTCAGTAAGATATCCTCGGTTTGGCCGCTGCAAAGAAGGGTATAAATCCCCTGACTGCCGGCAATTTTCGCAGCGGTGAGCTTGGTGGCCATGCCGCCTGTGCCAAGCTTGCTTCCGGCGCTTCCGCCCATGGCGAAGATGTCGTCGCTTAGCCGCTCCACAATTGAAATTTTTTGAGCGTCAGGGTCGGTTTTGGGGTTTTTGGTGTATAAGCCGTCCACGTCGGTGAGCAACACCAGGAGATCCGCCCCGATCATTCCCGCCACCATAGCGGCTAAGGTATCGTTGTCGCCCACTTTGATCTCATCCACCGCCACCGTGTCGTTTTCATTGATAATGGGGACGGCGCCATAGCGCAGGACTTCGTTTAAGGTATTGCGGGCGTTTAAATACCGTTCCCGGTGAGAAAAATCATCTTTCGTCAAAAGGATCTGCGCCACGGGAATGTCATAAGCGTCAAACAGCAAAGCGTAGCTTTGCATCAAAAGGCTTTGCCCTACGGCGGCAAGAGCCTGCTTTCTCGAAATCTGGTGGGGCTTTTCCGAAAGAGAAAGGGCGCCCATACCCGCGCCTACCGCGCCTGAGGTGACAAAAATAATTTTCTTTCCTTGGTGATATAAGGTCGCCATTTGGCGTACCAACGCCGCCATGGCCTTTTTATTTTGCCGGCCGTCGGGGTAGGTAAGGGTACTGGTTCCTACCTTAACGACGATGTGTTTTGCGTTTTTGATTTTTTCCATCATAGGTGTTGTCCTCTTTTAACAGCTTTTGAAACGACGCGGGAACCGGCGCTCGGAAGGTTATAAGCTTTTGGGTTCGCGGATCGGTGAGGGATAAAAGACTGGCATGAAGGCAAAGCCGGCGAAGGGGATTGGTCTTCGCTTTGTATTTTTTGTCTCCGGCGACAGGATGCCCCAGCTCTTTCAGGTGGACACGGATTTGGTTTTTCCGTCCGGTGTCGATATCTACCTGGAGCAAAGAGTAATGGGGAGACTCTTTGAGCACCCGGTAATGGGTCACCGCTTTTTTTCCGTCGGTTCCTCGTCCGGAGAAGACAAGGTGACTGCCTGTTTCCAAAAGGTAGCTGACTCTAGTCCCTTCTTTTTCCTCGAAAACGCCTTCCGCTACCGCCTGGTACCGGCGAAGGGTAACGATCTTTTCCCATTGATCCTGAAACAGGTGTTTGGCTTCTTCGTTTTTGGCGAAGAGCAAAACCCCCGAGGTATCCCGGTCCAGGCGATGGACGATAAATACCCGTCCGCCTTTTTCCTTTGCCCTTTGGTATTCTGTCAGAAAATGGTAGGCGGTAGCTTCCTTTTCCCGTTCGGTGGCTACTGCCAAAAGACCGGCGGGTTTATGGATCACAATGATGTCCTCGTCCTCATAGAGGATGGGGAAAGGAAGCTTTGGAAGAAAGGGATCTTCCCTGTCCTTCAGCGAGACCCGGTCGCCGGGGGAAAGGGGCGTATCAAAGCGAACCGCCGGTTTTCCGTTGACGAAGACCTGCTTCGTTTTCAAAAGGGTTTTTACCGTGTTGCGGGACAGCTTGGGAAATTGTTCCAAAAGAAAGGGAAGCAGAGTCCCTTCCTTGACCGCCGTTTTGACGGAATGGCTCTTTTTTTGTTCCAATATGGTTCTCTCCAGACAATAAGGGGACGCCCTGCCAAAAGACAGGGCGCTTTTTTAGTGTTTGTAGTAGTTAATGAGGCAGCCGTCCAAAATGATTTGGCGCTCGGTATCGGTAAGAGGCGCCACCGAAAGGGTGAAGGGCGTTACCGTGTCGCCGATGAGGTAAGCGGGAATGGAAGACATATCCCCTTTTAAGATCTCGGTAATGTTGGGGACAAAGAGGTAATCGTCCCGTTTGAAAGGAGGCTCTCCCTCGATGAGGAAGGGGATCATGCCCCAGTTAATCAGGTTGGAGCGATACCGTTTGGTAGCGTATTCTTTGGCGATATTGGCGACGCCGCCTAACACTCTCTGGCAGGAAGCGGCCTGTTCTCTCGCGGAGCCGTCGCCGGGCTTGACGGCGTAGACCACCGAACCGATGCCGAAATCCTTCTCGCTTAAGGCTTCAAAGCCGGGAAGGGAGCGGATCTTGGAAAGAACGTCGGAAAGCGCCGAAACGTCTCCTTCTTCTCTCGCTTTTTCCAGCGCATGGATAGCCTTGGCTCTCGGAACGTAGTCCGGATCCTTTCTCGAAAGGGTAAATTCCGCAAGGCCCAGAGGATTGGAGCGGAACGAGGATGTTTCGCCCGACGGAATCAGTTCGTCGGTGGTGGTGACCGGGTCGGTAATAAAGGAAGCCACCTTCAGTAAAATATGGTTGGGCAAAGCCGGCATCGCGGGCCAATCCACAATATTGGGGCCGAACACCAGTTCTTCCTCCGGTTTCGCATTTCCCCATCCATTATAAATGCGGCTTTCATAAGGGGTAGAGTCAAAGTAATATTTGGGGGCCTTCGCCTTCCAGTCGATCTCGGTGGCGGCTGTCAGCATACCGCCGTTTAAGGTGGTGGCAGCGATGGAACGGGCGTCCATCAAAGCGACGGAAGCGATCTGGCCGTTGGCGGGTTTCGCGCCTTCCCGGCTGGGGAAGTTGCGGGTAGAATGGCGGATGGAAAGGCCGTTATTCGCGGGGACGTCTCCAGCGCCGAAGCAAGGACCGCAAAAAGCGGTGCGGATGGTGGCGCCGCTGGCCATTAACGAGCCAATATCCCCGTTTTTCATCAGCTGCATCATTACCGGCTGGCTGGAAGGGTAGATGCTTAAGCTATAAGCGTCGTTTCCGATCGCGTGTCCCGCTAACATCTGCGCCGCTTCGCTGATATTGGAGTAAGTACCGCCAGCGCATCCGGCGATGATCCCCTGGTCTACCTTTAACCGGCCGTTATGGAGCTTATCGGTGAGCTTCAAAGTGACTTTGGGATTTCCGATCAAGTCTACCGCGTCCAGCTCCACCTTCCGTAAGATGTCGCCGGCGTTTTTATGAAATTCTTCGATTTCGTAGGCGTTGCTGGGATGCATAGGCAAGGCGATCATGGGACGAATGGTGGACAAATCAATTTCGATGTAGCCGTCGTAATAAGCGACGTCCTTCGGGGAAAGCTTTTTGTAATCGGAGGCTCTGTTGTGGGTGGCGAGGTACTCCTCGGTCTGCTCGTCGGTGCACCAGATAGAAGACAGACAGGTGGTCTCGGTGGTCATTACGTCGATGCCGTTGCGGAAGTCCATATCGATATTTTGGATTCCGTCGCCGATAAACTCCATGACCTTATTTTTGACAAATCCGTTTTGGAACACCGCGCCCACCAGAGCGATCGCTACGTCCTGGGGACCGACGCCGGGAACCGGCGCCCCCGTGAGATGGACCGCGATCACTTCGGGCATATCAATGTCGTAGGTTTTGGAGAGAATCTGTTTTACCAACTCGCCGCCGCCTTCGCCAATCGCCATGGTGCCAATAGCGCCGTAACGGGTGTGACTGTCCGAGCCGAGAATCATTTTTCCTCCGCCGGCCATCATTTCCCGCATGTACTGGTGGATAACCGCCATATGCGGGGGAACATAAATCCCGCCGTATTTTTTCGCCGCCGATAAGCCGAAGAGATGGTCGTCTTCGTTGATGGTTCCGCCTACGGCGCAAAGACTGTTGTGACAGTTGGTCAGCACGTAGGGAATGGGGAACTTGGACAGCCCGGAAGCGCGGGCGGTTTGGATGATACCGACAAAGGTGATGTCGTGGCTTGCCAGCGCGTCAAATTTGATCTGAAGATGGGCTTCGTCGCCGGATACATTATGAGAAGTCAAAATCGAATAGGCGATGGTTCCTTTTTTGGCTTCTTCCTTATTGAGATTGGCGGTTTGCGAAGCGTTTTCCGCGGTGTCGGGAATCAGTTTTCCGCCCACCAGGTAGACGCCATTTTTGTGCAGTGTGATCATGGTGCTCTCTCCTTCGTCGGTATTGGTTATCAATGTTTTGATATTATGCTCAGTATAACATAAACAAAGTGAGAATACAATTCCTTTTTTTCGCTAAAGCAGGAAAGCGAAGGAAAAAGGGATGCCCGCTGTTTTACAGCGGGCATCCCTTCCGGAAATTCACAGCTTCCTCTCAGATGGAAGCACAAATATGAAAGAGGTTGAAAGCAAAAATCTATCACAATTTCCCCTTTATTATAGCAGAACGCCCAAAAAAAGTCAACGAAGTTTTTTTACTTGGCTTTTTGAGAAAATGAAGGGAAGTTTCTCTTTTTTTTCCGCTTTTTTTATGATACAATAGGACTGCTGTGAGTTTTTACGCAAAAGGGTCAGAAAGGAGGGAAGGATGTTGGACGAGGAGCGCATTGCGGGATTGGCGCCGGGAAGCTTAAAAGAAGGGTATCGAGTGAGGATCTTGGTCTGTCTGCTGATGAAGGGCCTTGGCTGTTCCTTAAAGCAGGGAGAGATTCTCGAAATCTTCTCTTTGGAAGGGTCGGTAGATTATTTTACTTTGGTGACCGCCATTGCCGAGTTGATTTCCACCGGACATTTGACGGTGGGAGAGGACGAAAAGCTAACGCTGAGCGCTCTCGGCGCGGAGACGGCGGTCAATCTCAAAGAGGCGATACCTCCGTCGTTGCGGGATAAGGTGCTGCGGGCCGGTTACGCTTACCTGGAAAAAAAGCGCCGGGATAACGAGATCAAGGTGGAGATTGTCCCCCATCAAAACGGGTTCCATGTGGTGGGAACGCTGCATGAAGGAGCGCTTACCTATCTTTCTCTTTCCTTTTTCGCTCCGGACAAGGAGCAAAGCGAGCGGATCGCGAAAAATTTTTATCGAAAGGCGGATACGCTGTATCAGAAGCTTTTGGAAGATCTGATCGGCTAATTCCAAAAAGGACGGAAAACATGTTAATAAAAGCAATTTTACTGACCGTAGTAGTGGCCATGGTGCCGATAATTGAATTACGGGGAGCGATTCCTATCGGTATGGCCAACGGCCTGCCCTTTTGGCCCGCGTTTATTGCCGGCGTGGTAGGAAACCTGATCCCGGTGCCGTTTTTGATTCTGTTTGTACGAAAGGTGTTTGCCTTTCTAAAGAAAAAGAGCAAACGGCTTTCCGACTTCGTAGAGAAATTGGAGAAGCGGGCGGAATCCAAGTCGGAGCTGATCCATCGGTATGAGCTTATTGGGCTCACTATTTTGGTGGCGATCCCTCTTCCGGGAACCGGGGCATGGACCGGCGCTTTGGTAGCGGCTATGATGGACCTTCGGATGAAATCGGCGTTTCCCGCCATTGCTTTGGGCGTAGTAATCGCCGGGGTGATTGTTTCCATCATTAGCTACGGCGCGGCGACGTTGTTTGGATAATGCGCGTATGGGCAATTTGGAATTTTGGATTTTAGATGGCATTCAACAGCTAAGAAGCCCGTGGATGGATTTTTGGATGATCCGAATTTCCTTTTTGGGAAACAGCGGCTGGATCTGGATCGTTTTGGCGTTGGTTCTTGTTTCTATGCGAAAGACGAGGAAGGTAGGACTCGCCATGGGGCTTGGATTGATTCTTTGTTTGCTGATCGGGAATGTGACGTTAAAACCCTTGATCGCGAGAATTCGTCCCTTCGCCCTTCGGGAGTTTCTGCTCCTGATCGACGCCCCCTCGGATTTTTCGTTTCCTTCTGGCCACACTTTCTCTTCCTTTGTGGGAGCGGGGGTTCTCCTCTTTTCCAAGGTGGAAAAAAGACTTTGGATTCCGGGTATGATTTTGGCATGTCTGATTGCTTTTTCCCGTCTTTATCTTTATGTTCACTATCCTACCGACGTGTTAGCGGGGATTGTTTTGGGACTTTTGGTGGCCGCTGTTTCCGTTTATATCGTAAAAAAAATTTCCGAGAAAAGGAAGGAAAAACCTCATAATACGGGGGATGCAACTTCCGGTTGACAAAAAGAAAACGCCGGTTGGTGGCGTTTTCTTTTCTCTTTTGGTATCCTTTTTTCGTCGGGGAGTCACCGAATTATCACTGGAGAACGAAGGAGGCACTTTATGAATTTGGGAGAAAAGCTTCAATCCCTCCGAAAGGAAAAAGGGCTGTCCCAGGAGGAGTTGGCGGAAAAGCTCAACGTATCGAGACAGGCGGTGAGTAAATGGGAATCGGGGATCGCTCTTCCCGAGGTCTCCAAAATTGTGGAGCTGGCGACACTGTTTCAAATTTCCATCAACGATCTTCTCGGCGTAGAGACGGCGCCCGCGGAAGAGGAAACCAAAGAGGAAAAAGAAACAAAATCCCAAAATCCTACGGTAGAATTTCCCGATTCCTTTTCGGAAAAACAACTTTCCGCCATCAATCAGATCGTAGCGGCGCATACCGTAAAAAAGAAGGTCAGTAAAAAAGCCGTGGTATTTTGGTCGATCGCGGGGGCGCTCCTTTTGGTTTTTGTTTGGAAAACGGTGAGCAGCCGGTTTGAAAATCTGGAGATGCGGGTAGATACCTTAAACAACAACACCAACAATTTAAGTTACGAGGTCAACCGGATCCCCTTGCGGATCGAAGAGGCGCTGATCGAACAGGAAAGCCCTCTTTCGGATGTGAAGATGGAATATCGGGTCATCAGCTCAAAGGAAGCCTATCTGGATCTGTCTATGGAAGTTAAAAGCTATGTGGAGGGGATGGAAGCCCAGTTGGTCATTCGGGGAGATGAGGAAGAGGTGATTCCTCTTACTTTAGATTCCAGCTACGCCTTTACTGCTTCCCTCGACTATTTTCGATACCCGAAGGACGAAGCCTTAGACGCGACGCTGGTGCTCTCCCAAAACGGGACGACGACGCGGACCCCTGTGAATTTATCCATTTCTTCCATTCCGTTTGGCTTGACGGGAAACGGCTATCTTAGTTGCAGCTTCAGCTATTCCCCGTTAAAGCCGGTGGATCTGGATTTCTCCGCCGATTTTGAGCATAGTATCTCCAACAGCTTTCTTTATGACGACGGAAGCTATTTTTATCCGGTTTCAGGTGAAATGCGCTTGGAGATGAAAAACAGCCGAAAAACCCTTACCCTGTTTACCGTCGATTACCAGAGCATGGAGTTTTCCGAAAAAGGGGATACCGTTTTAAACGGGCTTGTGACTTACGGAAGCGGGGATTCCTCGGTAGCGCCCGCATGGGGCATTTTTTCCTACAGTCCGGAAAGCACCGTTTCCTTGACCCAGAACTTTTCCGTTAAGATTCCCATCGTTTCCGGCGAGACCTATACCTTTTACTTTTTGGTCACCGACAACGAAAACAACCTATACCGGATCGATTTGGAACAGCTCGTCTATTCCGACGAAGGATTCGACCGGGGGTTTGCGCCTTCTTTAGCAGGAGATCAAAGTGTTTTGTATCCGGTAGAGTAAAATAAAGGCTGCCTTTAGGGCAGCCTTTATTTTACGTAATATTCGGTCAATTCCATATCGGTGTTGTAGCAAAGGGTATATTTGAGCTTTCCGTCGTCGTAACGGACGGTTTGGATCACATAGGCGAAGCTTTCCCCCGTCTCTTCGTCTTCCTTTCCCACTAAAAGGGTGGTGCTAAATTTTTTAAAAGCGCCTTTGCTTTCCACTAAAGTCAGATAGTCATTTTGAAACGTTTCCAACGGAAAAGTCTCGTCCATATTTTCCTGGACCTCTTCGGAGAAAAGCGCCCGAAACGATTGGTAATCGCCGGATTCCCCCAAGGTGATGGCGGCTTGCGCAGATTCTTCCAATTCGGTCTTATCAAAAGCGGGATCCAAATTGGCGCCCCCGCAGCTAAAAAGCAGCAGCGTTAAGGGCAAAAGCAACAGCAGCAGATATTTTTTCATTTTCTTCCCTCCACGCAACCATTATAGGAAGGGAAAAACTTTTTGTCAAGGGAGAAGGACCTTGCTTTCCGTTAACAGACTTTGGTAGATTAGCATTTGGCCTTTTTGGTTGGGATGGATCCCGTCTAAACAAAGATAGTCTTTAAAATCTCGTTTCGACAAAAAGGGAGTGCGGATATCCAATACCGGAACCCGGCAAAAAGCGGCGATCCGATAAAGAGCGTCGTTATACATCTCCTGCCAACGGGCGATCCGCTCTTTTTCCCCGAGAAAGGATAAAATGTTCCTTTCGTCTTTCCCTTTCTTGATCCAGTCAAAATACCGCAGGGAATGAATAGGGGGAATGGTCAAAAGTACAGGGCGCCCTCCAAAGGCCCGGACCTTTTCGATGATTCTACGGTAGGTCTCGGTAAAAACCGTTAAGGGCGTTTTACATTGATGATCTCCCTTTGGATCTTCCGAAACCGCCTTCCAATCGAAATCACAGTCGTTTCCTCCGTATTCCAACAGTACAAAGTCGTAGTCCGCGAGAGATTTTTCCTGTCGGTCAATCAATTTTTCCCCCCGGGTCACCGTATTGCCAAACCGGGAAAAATTGTCCAATTTCGCCTCTTTTTCCAAAAGCCGGGCAAAGGAATCGGGTGTACAAACGTATTTTCCGCAAGCTTCGTCAAAGATTACGCCTTTTCCGATGGAATCTCCGAAAATGGCGATTCGCTTCATAGATACCCTCCTCTCCGAGTAAAAGTCCGTAATTTTATTATATGATATTAAATATTATATAATGCGGTTTTTATTCTGTCAATGAATTTTTTTAAAATAATTGTATCCCTTTTCTAAAAATTATGTTATACTTTATAAAAAAGCTTGGAGAAAAATAAAAGCGACGTGTAAGGATGGTAGAAAATGGAAAAGATAAAAAAGCTCAGCGAAGAGATCAAGGATCATCAACTGAAAAGCTGGGAACAGCTTCCGGATCTGGATATTTATAAGGACCAGCTGTTGATCTATCTTTCCGGCCGTCTTCCTTTTGAAGAAGAGAGGGATCGGATTACCGGCGCGATGATTAACAATTATACGAAGGCGGGGATTGTACCTCGTACCGTGGGAAAACGGTATCAAAGAGAGCATATCGCCGCTTTGACGGCGATTCGTATTTTAAAGCAGGTGCTTTCCGTGAGTGAGGTGGCGCTGTTTTTGGACATAGAGGGCGCAAAAAGCGATACCGAAGATTTTTACGAACGGCTTTTGGAAGCGTTAAACCGGGAAGGAGAAAAAACCGGGGAGAAGCTGTCAGAAATTCAGGACGATAAGACGCTTCGGGAGGGTATTATGTCGTTTGCCCTTTCCGCCTATTTAAACGCGTTGGCATGTAAACAGCTTTTACGGCTTGCTAAAGGAGAAAGCAAAGAGGAAAAAACGGCGGCGGAGCCAGAAGAAGCGAAATAGAAAACGGCTTGTCCGGATTTTGAAAAGGAGAAGGTATGGATCAAAAAACCATATGGGAAATCGCTTTGCGGCAATCGGCTATTGACAGCAATTGCGCGCCTTCGGATTTTCTTTTGACAGAACCCAAGGTGGTGCGATCCAGGGAAAACACGGGGGCGCGGCGATATTTAAAGCTTCCGTTTTACTGCGATCTGACATCCTATGGGAACAATGTGGTGGCGTCGGTGTGTGAGGAGATAGAGGAGCCGGTAAAGCGGTATTTGGAAAAATACCCGCCTGCGCACTGTTTTGAGACGCCCGCTCTTTCCGTCCTGAACACGGAATTACATAAGCGGGGACAGGAAATTTGCTTTATGGCGGAGTATTTTTTGCCCGATTTGTCTGCTTTTCGGGTACAAAACTGTCCTTATCCCACCAAAATTTTGACGCCGGAGGACTTCTCTTCCCTTTATGTTCCGGCATGGAGCAATGCCCTATGCAAAGACAGGAAGGAACTGGACGTGCTGGCGGTAGGCGCTTACTATGGAGAGACGCTGATTGGATTGGCGGGGTGTTCCGCGGATTGCGACGATATGTGGCAAATCGGTATCGACGTGCTTCCCGCTTTCCGAAGGCAAGGCGTGGCTTTTGCCCTGACCACTCTTTTGACCAAGGAGATCCTCGATCGAAAAAAGGTTCCTTTTTACTGCGCGGCATGGTGCAACATCGGGTCGGTTCGAAATGCGATCAAATCCGGTTTTCGACCCGCGTGGGTCCAGGTCACATCGAAGAGCAGGGATTTTGTGGCGCGGCTGAATCAATAAGAATGTGGGCAGATTAGACCGTTTTTATTCTTATGGATTGCGATTGCTTTTTTAGGAAAATATGGTATAATGAATTGTACGCTATACGAACAGTCTTTGGCGGAAAAATGACGAGCGGAGGGCCTGTGATGAACGAAAGCATTAAAGAGATATCCATGCGGTTAAAGGAACTACGAGAGATTTTAGAGGTTCCCGTTTCGGAGATGGCGGCTTTGACCGGGGAAACGGAAGAGAGCTATCTGGAAAAAGAGAATGGGGAAACGGATTTTTCCATTACCTTTTTGAAGAAATGTGCCGATCGTTTGGGAATTGACGTTATTGAGCTTTTAAGCGGCGATAAGCCCAATTTGAAATCCTACTGTGTTGTCCGCAAGGGCACCGGATTGAAGGTGACTAGGAGAAAGGATCTCCGTTACGAGCATTTGGCATATAAATTCATCGGGAAGAAGTTTGAGCCGTATCTGGTAACGGCGCCTTATTATCCGGAACAGCAGGATGCGCCGGTGGAGATGAACAGCCACGACGGTCACGAGTTTGATTACATCCTTTCGGGGACTCTTCGCGTCTTTTTTGAAAACAAGGAGAAAATTCTTTCCGAGGGAGACGCGATCTATTTCGATTCGTCAAAACCCCATGGTATGTACGCTATCGGCGGAGAGGAATGTAGGTTTTTAACGATTTTGGTCAAGTAACTCTTTACAAAACGGGAAAGTTATGATATAATCCTTCCGTTGCGTAAAATAAAACCGAGGGCGTTGCCCTCGCAGTTGCTGGTATGGCTCAGTTGGTAGAGCAGCGCATTCGTAATGCGCAGGTCGTCGGTTCGAGTCCGACTACCAGCTCCAGCGGCAGGTTGCCGCACCCGGATCGCGCACCTCACGAAAGTGGGGTGCGTTTTCGTTTATTCCCGCGTGGGAGCGTGGTATTTAGGGTAACGTTTTGAAAGCGGCAGGTTGCCGCACCCGGATCGCGCACCTCGTGAAAGCGGGGTGCGTTTTCATTTGTATTGGCAACTTTTTGGAAACGGCAGAAAAAAACCGCCCCAAGCAACAAGGGGCGGTTTTGAGTTAGCTGTCACAATTCCCGCATCAAATAAAAGGTTTGCAGCAGATCTAATGTTCCGTATCCCCACTGTTCGTTGGGGTAGGCAAGGGCGGCGTTTCGTTGACATCCCCGAATCAGGTAAGCGCGAATTTGGTATGTGCTCAGGGTGAGATCGTTTTTTTCGATCAGTCCCCATTGGAGCAGCAAAGCACACGCGCCCGCGGTGATGGCGCATGCGACGCTGGTTCCGCTCATTGTCCCAAGCCCTAACGGGAAAAAGCCTCCGACCCGATCTCCCGGCGCTACAAAATCCGGAAGGATCCGGCCGCTTCTTGACGGGCCCCATGAAGAGGGGATATAAAGGCTTTGGGTAACGCTGTCATAGGCGCCGCAGCAGATGATTCCAACGGCGGTAGAGGGGATGGTGGTGGTGTAATACGGGGTTGCGGAAAGAAATTCCACATCCTCGGCGACAAATCCCCGCATAGGAAGAAAGGCATGATAGCTTCCGTCCAACACAATGTCTCCGTAGACGGTAATGGTCCAAATCCCGGGGGTCGCGTTTCCGATTCGGATTACCGTTAGTTGGCCTCCGCTTCCTTCCACCGGGAAATAGTAGGTGACCTCTACTTCGGCGTCCTCCAAAATCAATTTGTTGGTAACAGATCTTCCGTTTTTTGGGGGGATTCTTCCTACCAATTCTCCGGAAGGAGAACGTATCGAGACGGACATGCGGTCCGATACGGTGTTCCAAAGAGAGATACAGATATTTCCGGCCCGTTCTCCCACGCGCAAGTCAATATTTTCGCTTTCCCCTTGAGCCGACAGAATCCCGTCGGTGTGATGCCGTTCTTGGTTTTCATTTCCGGCGGCAACACAGACACATGTTCCTCGAAGGTTGGAGACCTGGCTGAGATATTCTTCCAAAAGACTGAATCCGTCGTGACTGCCGAAATTGGTCCCCAATCCGATACAAATTGCCACCGGCCGGTTGAGCGCCCGCGCTTTCCGCAAAATGTATTCAATTCCAACCACCACGGCGCTGGCGGAAAAAGCCTCTTTTTGCGTTTCGGGGACGCATTGCCGCTGTCGATAAAACGATTTTGCCGGTTTTAATTTGACCATAATAATTTCCGCGTCCGGGGCGGCGCCGACAAAATCGCCCACTTCCCGACCCGCGGCGATGGATGCGAGAAAGGTTCCATGACCGTTTTCATCCCGGTGGGGAATTTGGGAAAGGGGATTTTCGGATTGGAGCGCGGCGTTGATTTCCGCGTTGGTATATTCCCGTCCGAAAAAGAATCCTTCCGGCGGTTGTCCGTCGGCGGTTTGGTCATAGATGAATTGAATTTTGCTGGTATTGTCTTCGTAGCGAAACACTTCGTTAGTAAAATCGATGCCGGTATCTACAAATCCAATGAGCACATTTCTCCCCCGAAGATCCAAATAGGGTTGGTTGTGGACCTGGATAATGCCGGCGGCTTCCAAAGAGGGTCGATCTAACGGCCCTAAGATCATAGAAGAGGAGTATACAAAACTGGGACCTAACAGCTCTACCAGTTCCCGGTAATTTTCTTTTTTCGCATATCCTAACACGTAGCGGCCGAAAAGGACCTGCGTGACGAGAATGCCCGTATTGGTCTGCACATGATCGAAAAAAGCGTCGGTGCCCCGGGCAATAAAGTCGATTGTGTCCGGTGAACGGATAAAATCCATAATTTCTTGAGAATACATATGGCGTTATCTCTCCGCGTAGCGAATCAAATCGTCGATGGTTTTTTTAAAGTTGAGCCTTCCGTAGCCTCTGGCGGGATCCGGGTAGGAGACAAAGGGTTCCCGATCGGCGTTTTTGGTGAGAAAGGCTTTCATTTTTTGCCCGTATAAAAAAGGGTCGTTTCGTTTTACAATCCCCCATTCCATTAACAGCGCACAGCATCCTGTCACAAAGGGGGCGGCCATGCTGGTACCGGAAAAGGTCCCGTATCCTCCTCCCGGTTTTGCGGAACGAATCCGTTCTGCGGGGGCGATCAAATCCAAAAAAGTCAGTCGGTTGCACGGCGCTTTCCCCCTTCCGGAAAAGGGGCTGACCGTGTTGGTGGCGCCGTTGTAGCCTCCTACTGAAATGGGGACGCGGGCTGTGGAAGGAAGGGTTAGCGTCAGCTCAATATCCGGGCGGAAAAAGGCGGTTTTTTCCGTCACTTCTTCGATAGTGGGAAGCCAGATGTCAAATGTTCCGTCTACAATTTTTTCCCCGCAGCATAATAAGCTCCAGTTTCCGGCGAGCTGGTCTCCGGGACCGGATATCAGGAAAGCGACTTCCTGGGCGACACGGTAGTAGCTGGGACGGCCGTAAACGGCGCGAATCTCGATTCCGTCAATGGTTTGGCTTCGCACCGTGCGGTCATATGGCGTAATCGTGAAGGATGGCGTTCCGGTGGGGAGAATAAGTTGGTAATTAACCATATCCACTACGTTTTTCCAAAGAGAAAGAAAAAGGATTTTGGGATTGGGAGAAACGGAAAATTCTACTTTTAAGCATTCTCCCTGGCGCACAGCGCCGGAAAAATGATGGCCGCCGAATCCCTCGTTTCCCGAAGCGCATACGATTACGTTTTTCCATTTTTCCCCGATGCTGTCAATATACGTTTCAAACAACGATTGCCCGTTATGGGAACCGTCGTTGGTTCCGTAGCTTAAATTGATGGCGCACGGCATTCCGGTTTCGATCCCTTTGTCAATGACGTATTTGATCCCCCGCATCACATCGGTGGTTCGCGTATTGGCGTCTCCGAGCTTTACCACAACGATAGACGCGTCCGGCGCGGCTCCGTTTTGCCCCGCCGCGATTCCGGCGACAGCGGTTCCGTGACCGATTAAATCCGTGCTGGTACATTCGCCTCGCTGGATCTCCTCGGCGGAAAAGACGGTCCCTTTTAAAAATCCAAAAGGCGGATTTCCCGGAATGGTCAAATCCCACAAGGAAAGGATGGTTGTGGTGTTATCGCGATAAAAATCGGGATGCTTGGTATCCACTCCCGAATCGATAATTCCTATGATGACTCCTTTTCCGGTGAGATCGGTTTTCGGATTTTGCCGGGCTTGGGGGATGTAGGCGTACTCTAAATCGTTTTGCACCGACAACGATAGTGTTTTTGCCGGTTCGATATATTCGATTTCCTTTTGAAAAAGGATCGATTTTGCTTCTTCCTCTGTGAGTTCCATAATGGCGTAGTTTTCGGATAAAATTTCCGTAGGGTAGCCGAGTGCCAGAAGATCGCCGTTGTATTTTATAATAAATTCGCTCATTTTTCCCTCACTACATACACGAGATGGGTTATTTTTACATACTATGACGTTATGAGAGAGGAGTGAAAAATATGAATTCGAATGACATCGATCGCGGGAAATTAAAGGTTTCCGTGTTAACAGATCGCTCCACGACGCCGGTTTCTGGCGCGACGGTTCGAATTTCCGATTCTTTGGGCGGAGAAACTTTAGAGGAGTTAACAACCGACGCCTCCGGCCAGACGGAAGAAATCTCCCTCCCGGCGCCACCGGTGGAGTATTCTATCAGCGAGCAGGATCAAAAGCCCTACGCGTCGTACAATGTTACCATTAAGGCCGATGGTCTGGAGACGCTCTATATTAGCGGCGTGCAGGTTTTTCCAAACAGCGTTTCCATTCAAAACGCGGATTTGCGTTTGGCGCACCAAAACGGATTCAATGTGCGTAATCTTTTGATTCAGCCCAATGTGCTTTGGGGGGATTATCCGGCGAAGATTCCGGAAGATGAGGTAAAACCGTTGCCGGAAGCGGAAGGATTCGTCGTTTTGCCGGAACCGGTGATTCCGGAATTTGTTGTGGTCCATCTGGGAAAGCCCGACGATTCTTCGGCGGAAAATGCCTGGATCTATTTCAAAGATTACATTAAAAATGTAGCCAGCAGTGAAATTTATCCCACCTGGACCCAAGAAACCATCAAAGCGAACGTTTTGGCAATCCTCTCCTTTACGTTGAATCGGGTCTATACCGAATGGTACCGGGGAAAAGGGTACAATTTTACCATTACGAATTCTACCGCTTATGACCAGGCGTTTCAAAGGGGAAGGAATATTTACGAAAGCATTTCCATTGCTGTAGACGACCTTTTCAATACGTATATCACAAAGCCGGGGATTGAACAGCCTTTGTTTGCGCAATATTGCGACGGAAGGCGAGTCCAATGCAAAGGCCTTTCACAGTGGGGATCCCAAGCCTTAGGGGAACAGGGCTTATCGGCCGTCGATATTTTAAAACGCTATTACGGGTCGGAAATTTATTTGAAGCCGGCGGAAAAAATCGAGGGAGTGCCCCAGTCTTACGGCGGTACGGTTTTGAAAACCGGAAGTACCGGAAGCGATGTCCGGGTGATCCAAAATCAGTTAAACGGCGTTTCGGATCATTTCCCCGCTATTCCCAAACTGAAAGTAGACGGCTTTTATGGAGAAAACACAGAAAACGCCGTAAAGACATTCCAGAAAATTTTTAACCTCCCTCAGACCGGGGAAGTGGATTTTGCTACCTGGTACGAGATTTCTAATATTTTTGTCAGCGTTTCTCAGATATCCTCCCTTTAAAAAAAGCGTCCTTCTTCTAAGAAGGACGCTTTTTTTGAAAGCAGTTATTTCGAAAAGTAGGAACGAACCGTTTTAAGACAGTCGGAAAAATCTCCGATCACGATAGATTTTGCCGCGCATGCCAGCATCAGGTTTACCGGCAAAGCGAAATCCTCTACCGAAAATCCCTCTTCGTCGGTTTTCCCCAGTTTTTGACGGAGGGTACGGCCGTCGGAAAGATAGAGGAAAACATCCTTGCCTTTAGCGAAGGCGTATCCGATCTCAAAGGCGGTGCCGCTGTCCGGTTCGCTGCCCCGAAAGGCGTTTACATTGGCGACGATACAATCGGCGCTGTCGATCATAGAAAGATTGCCTAAAAAGATGGGGGATGCCTCACAAAACTCGTTATCCAAGGGATATAACCCCTCAAAGCCGTACTCCCGGCAAAGAGCTTTCATATCCTCTCCCCGTTTTTTTGCGTCCTCGGCAAAGACGTCGAATCCGGCCAAGTAGATTTTCACGCCGTTTCCTCCTTGTTTTCCCGCACTAATTTTTTCATCCAGTTAAAGCTGTTAATTTTGACCACCGCTACGAAGCATTTTAAGATCTGGTCGCATTTTAAGCAGGAGAATACCACCCAAGCCGGCGCGTTGAGCATAGTAGCGATCACCGCCGAGGGAATGACGACGAGCAAAACAAAGACGGTATCGTTTTTAAACACAAAGGAAGTATCGCCCCCCGCTTTGACAAGGCCTCCAAGACAGGTGGCCTGATAGGAACGGCCTAAATTGGAGACAATCAAAACGGTCATAAACTGTCTCCCAATAGCTCTGGCGCCGTCGCTGATGTCATACAGAGAGAGGAAGGGCTCTTTGATTAGGAAGATGATGCCGCTGGAAACGACACCCACCAGCAAAAAGATGATCTGGGTGGTTTTGGCGTATTCTTTCATCTTTTCGAATTGTCCGGAACCTACCGTTTTTCCGGTAATAATGCCTACGGCGGCGGACAGGCCGAACACCCAAAGGGTGATGAGGTTATCTAACATGTTGGTGGTGCTGGCGGCGGTAATGGCTTCCGCGCTTAGTCGGCCCATAATGGCGCTGTTGGCTAACATATTGACCGCCCAGATCATATTTCCGCCCACCACCGGCAAGCCGTATTTGAAGAAATCTTTCACCAAAAGCCGGTCCTTTAAGGAGATCATCTCCTTTATGGTCATTTTGAGCTTTTGGTCCACCCTGGTCACATAGAGAAGGATCGCCAACGCTTCCACAATTCGGGAAATCAGCGTCGCCAGTCCGGCGCCGGCCACCCCCATAGCGGGAAATCCCAAATGCCCAAAGATCAAGATCCAGTTTAAGGAGACGTTGGTGCATAAAGCCACCAACGCGATGTACATACCGACTTTGGCGCTTTCCACCGCCCGCATAGAGGAAACCAAAAGCTGGGAAACGCAAAAGAAAATATAGGATAAAGCGACGTAATTGAGATAGGAAACACCCTCTTGAATTACCTGTGCGTCCGGGGTCAAAAGGGAGAGGGTAAAAGCGGGAAAAAGACGGACAAATACCGTAAGGATCAAGCCCACGACTACCGCGAGCCGAAGTCCTACCGCCGCGATTTTTTTGACGCTCAAAATATCCTTATTGCCCCAATACTGCGCCGCCATAATGAGCATGGCCGCGTCGATAGCGCCTACGAAAAGCTGGAGCACCGTTTGGATCTGGTTTCCCATGTATACGCCGGAGATGGCGTAGTCACCCAAGGAACCAATCATCAGGTTATCCGCAAAGTTGACTAAAAAGGTAATGAGACTTTGTAAAGAGATGGGGATCGCCAATCGGATCATATCCCGATAAAAAGAGCGGTCCTTTGTAAATAGTGCCATTTTTTCACCGCTTTCTATGTTTTTACACTTTATTATAATACACCTTTGAATGGGAAGCAATAGAATAAACGGAGAAGAAGTCATCGGATTTTTGTTGACATTTTGTAAATTTGGCGTTTGGTATATTGCCGTTGAAATTATAGAATGATAAAATAAGCTTTACAGTGTTTTTTAAGGGGAACCGGCAGGAATCAAGGGCCGTGCCTACCGGCGAAATTTTGAAAAGCCGAAAGGAGAAAGGGTATGTTTGCGAGGTTTAGCGTAAAAAAGCCGCTGACTGTTTTTGTGGCGGCGATTTTGATTATTGTTCTTGGGGTGGTGTCCTTTTCCAATATGACGCCGGACCTGCTGCCCAATATGGATTTCCCTTATATGATTGTAGTGACCACCTATCCCGGCGCTTCTCCGGAAGAAGTGGAAGAAGAGGTAACCAAGCCGGTGGAACAGGCGGTCGCCACATTGGACCATTTTAAGGCGGTGAGTTCCACCTCCGTTTCCAACTATTCGATGGTGATGTTGGAATTAACCGACGACGCCGATATGGATACCATGACGGTAGAGGTGCGGGAAAAGTTGGACCAGATCGCCGGGGAATGGGATGATATGGTAGGAAATCCCAGCATTATGAAGATCAACCCCAACATTCTTCCGGTCATGGTGGCGGCAGTGGACCAGGAGGGAAGCGACGTCACCGAGCTTACCTCTTTTTTGGATGAAACCCTTCTCAACCGGTTGGAGGGAACCGACGGCATTGCCGATATCTCCGTCAGCGGCGGTGTGACAAAGGAGATCAACATTCTGATTACGAAGGAAAAGATCGACGCGTTAAATCAATCGCTGCGGGATGACGCCGGCGCGGAGTTTGAAGAGGCGCAAACCGCTTTAAACGAAGGAAAAGAGGAGCTTCTTTCCAACCAGCAAACGGTCAATTCCACCCTTTCCTCCCTTCGAAGCCAATTAAATTCCCTCACCGCTTCTCAAAACCAGTTGTCCTCTTTGAATGACACCATTACCGAGTTGGAGCAGACGAAAGAGGAGTTGACGACGGGAATTGCCTCGTTGAAAGCCCTTCAGGAAAAGGGAGCCACCCTTCAAGCCGCGTTAGAGACGCTTCCCGAATCCTCGGAGGAATATCAGGCGGCTGTCGCGGGACTTGCCACGGTGGAAAGCGCGTTAAGCGAATCGGGATTGACGTTAGAGACGCTCCCTGCGGCGATCTCCGAGTCGGAAGCCGCCTTGCAGCAGGTGGAGCAGGGGCTTTCGGGAATTGACGCTTCTCTTTCCGACATGGGGATTACCAGAGAGGAGATCCCCGCGACACTCACCGAGATGTCCCAGGGAATCACCGCGTTAAAAGATGGGATTAGTGAGGCGGAAAACGGGCTTACGACCATCGACAGCGCCTTGGGAGAGCTTTCCGGACAGCAGGAAGAACTGTCTCAAACCAAAGAAGACACCCTTTCCTCCATCGACGTTTCGGATCAGATCACCATGGATATGATTAGCGGGATCCTTGCGGCGCAAAATTTCTCCATGCCCGCCGGCTATACCGCGGAAGGAGACGACGCAATCCTCATTCGAGTGGGGGATGAGATCACCTCGTTAGAGGAGCTTCAAAACCTTGTCCTCTTTGATTTGAGCGGGGACGGAAGCCATACGGTAACTCTTTCCGATGTGGCGGAGATTTTTATAGGCGACAACGCGGCCGAAACCTACGCCCGTATTAACGGAAACGACGGGATTATACTGTCCTTTACCAAACAATCCACCACGGCTACTGCTGTGGCTTCGGAAAATCTAAGAGAGCGGTTTTCCCTTTTATCGGAAGAATATGAGGGCCTTCATTTTACTCCTTTGATGGATCAGGGCGACTACATTCATCTGATTATCGATTCGGTATTGGATAATCTTTTGTACGGCGCGGTGTTGGCGATTTTGATTTTGATTTTGTTTTTGAAGGACCTTCGGCCAACGTTTATCATTGCCTGTTCCATTCCTTTGAGCGTAGTATTCGCTGTGGTGCTGATGTATTTTTCCGGCGTTACCCTCAATATGATTTCCCTCTCCGGATTGGCTGTGGGCGTTGGTATGCTGGTGGATAACTCGGTAGTGGTCATCGAAAACATCTACCGGCTCCGCAGAGAAGGGGTTTCTCCCATCAAAGCGGCGGTGGCCGGCGCCACCCAGGTAGCGGGCGCCATTACCGCTTCTACGCTGACGACGGTCTGCGTATTCCTTCCTATCGTGTTTGTCGATGGAATTACCCGCCAGCTCTTCAACGATATGGCGCTAACCATTGGATACTCTCTCGTCGCCAGTTTGATTGTGGCGCTCACATTGGTACCGGCTATGGCGACGGGAATGTTAAAACAGGTCAATACCAAGCCGGGTCGCCTTTTCGACGGATTCATTCGGGGATATGAAAAAAGCGTCCGTTTTGCCCTGTCTCATCGGGGACTGGTGCTTGCCTTTTCGGTGGTTTTGCTTTTCGCAAGCGCCTTTTTGGCGCTTCGCCGGGGATTTTCCTTTATGCCCAATATGGAAGCGGCCCAGGTCACTGTGACCTACACCCCTACAGAGGATATGAGCTTTGAAGAGACTACCGGGGAAACGGATCAGATTTTAGATCGGATCGCTCAGATCGAAGGAGTGGAGACGGTAGGCGCCATAGCGGGAAGCAGCGGCGTTTCCGTACTGTCTCTTTCAAGTTCCGGAGCGGGAAATGATGTTACCATCTATGTGATTCCGAAGGAAGGGGCGTCGGCGAAGGAAATCGCCGGGGAAATCAACGGCTTTGCCGAGGAATTTCCCGGGACGTTGACAGCTGTTGGAGAATCGGATATGAACAGTATGATTTCCGCGATGGGCAGCGGTGTCAGCATTCGTCTTTACGGAAACGATTTGGACGCGCTAAAGGACGGCGCGGCTATGGTTTCCGAGACATTATCGGGGATTTCCGGCATTGAAGAGGTCAACGATGGAATTGAGGACGCGACGCCGGAGCTTCGGATTACGGTAGATAAAAACAAAGCGATCCTCAAAGGACTGACGGTGGCCCAGGTTTATGCGGCCATCACCGACGCGTTGACCGATTCGGCTTCCGGAGGAAATATGAATATAGACGGAAGCGCTCTTTCCGTCACCATCCGGGACGATACCATGGATACGCTGACCAAGGATGCTTTGGAGCAATTTACCCTTACCGTTACGGATAACGGGGGAAACGAGAGCGAAGTGCTGTTGTCGGATGTGGCGGATATCACCGAAGATATTGCCCTCAGCAGCATTTCCCGCAGTAACCAGCGGCGGTATCTCACCGTCAGTGCGACGGTTAAAGAGGGAAATAACGTGAGCCTGGTGACAGCGGATGCGGAAAAAGCCTTAAGCGGATTATCCCTGCCCCAAGGTGTATCATGGGAATCCTCGGGCGAAAACGAAACCATTATGGACGCTATGTACGAATTGGTAAAAATGTTCTTATTGGCGGTAATATTGGTGTATGGGATCATGGTCGCCCAGTTCCAATCCCTTCTCTCTCCCTTTATTGTTTTGCTGACCATTCCTCTGGCGTTGACGGGAGGCCTTTTGGGACTTTTGATCTCCGGTTTGGATGTAAGCGTAATCTCGATGATCGGATTTGTTATGTTAGCGGGCATTATTGTCAACAACGGTATCGTTTTGGTGGATTATATTAACCAGCTTCGGGCTTCCGGTGTGGAAAAACGGGAAGCGATTGTGGAGGCGGGGAAAACTCGTATGCGTCCCATCCTGATGACGGCGCTGACCACCATTCTCGCGCTGGTCATTACCGCGGTAGGCGTGGGGGTGGGCGCCGAGATGATGCAGCCCATCGCTATCGTTTGCATCGGCGGATTGACCTATGCTACCCTGATGACGCTGTATGTGGTGCCGGCTTTGTACGACCTGCTCAATCGCAAGGAACTTCGGGTAGTTACCGACGAGGATATGGAATATGAGACCAAGCCCGGCGAATTGATTTAAAAACAGCTTTCGTGCTGAAGCAAAAGAAAAAGGACGGTAAAACCGTCCTTTTTCTTTTAGATGTCGATGTGGATGTCAAAGTGGGCAGATAAAATGTCCTTTAAGGACTCCGGCGGAAAAAAGGTATCGGAAATTTCCCCGTTTCGCACCACTCGGAGTCGGTCGTCGGAAATGGAAATTCGTCCCTTTATCGGTTTCAAATCAGGCGTTTTTGATAGCAAACATATTCGCCGACGCAGGTAAAGCCAAGTTCGCTTACCATGTTTTGCTCTTCTTCGTTACAAAAAAATGTCAGGTATTTCCCACCGCGTTTTTGGGCGGCATTCAGCGCCCCTTCCAAAAGCTCTCGAAAAATCGAAGGGTTCCAGCAACCATCCTTCATATCGATACCAAATATTTCAAACCAGTCGTTGCCGACAGTGGTAAAATACACGCTGCCAACCGCTTCCCCTTTATGAATTTTGGCAAGAATAACCCAGTGATCCATATCGGTGTAGATTCTATCCGAGTTCCAGTACATATTCTCTTCGACTTTGCTGTGCAGAAGGCGAAAATATTCATAATTGTCTTTTGTAATGTGAATGATATCGTCACTTACCGCAAACGGCGCCATTTCCCTTAGAAAAGCGGTGTTATTATAGCTTTCTTCTATTCGTTGAAAGCCATGAGTGGATAAAAAGCGTATTGCATCCTGATTGTCCTTTGAGTAACCGAAAAGCAGGTCGTATCCTTTGAATTTTTCCTGCGCAAATTCGAGAAATTCCTGTAACGCTTCTCCTGTATGGGAACTGATATTACAGCTTACGGTCGATAAATACTGGTCGCTTGGCAGGTAATAATAGTGAATCCATCCTTTCACGGTCCCTTCATGTTCAAACAGAAGAATCTCTTCCGTGTCCCGTGAGAAAGCCTTTAAGCTCCGCTCGAAAAACATCTCTTTCGTTTTAATCCCGTCGCTGTAAGTGGGGTATCCCGATTTTGATTGGTCAGTGGCAAGCGTATATGCAAATTCTGCATATCGTTCATAGTCTTGCTCTGTACATACTTTAAGCATGGTTTGCGCTCCTTATTTGTAAAAACGATGGGTTATCCGGCGCTTTTGTACCTGGATTTCGGGTAGCTAAAATAACAAAAACAAGCGCAGTAGATGACCTGCTGCGCTTGCGGTACTTTGCAACCATCGCGTTTGGAATTCTCGGTGTTTATCCATCAAATGTCGATGTGAATGTCAAAATGGGCAGATAAAATGTCCTTTAAGGACTCCGGCGGAAAAAAGGTATCGGAAATTTCCCCGTTTCGCACCACTCTTAGTCGGTCGTCGGAAATGGAGATTCGGCCCTCCGGCGTAGGAAGGGTACACATGACCCTCTGACGAAAGCCGGAATCAGGATGGCAGTTGGTGTAGAAATTGCAGATTTCGAAATCCTTTTGCTGATTCGGCTCTTCGTTGAAGCAAAACTGGTTGACAAACTCGCCGTCGGACAAGACCTGAAGATGATACTTCATAAGATCATCCTCCTTTCGAATGACCCGGTAGGTCCTTCCGAAGGAGACGGTAGGCGTTTCGGAAATCAGAACCGGCTCTATAAGGCCGTCTCCGCCGTATCCTACGTCCGCCGCCCATTTGGTTCCGTTTGAAAGGAAAACGACGTTCATTCGATGGGTCAGTCCTCCAAACGGCCGGTCTTTCCCGCCGATTCTCGCCAAAACGGAATGGACAGTGTAGCCCATAGAGAGAAGAACAAAATAAAAAAGCCCGTTCATTTCGAAACAGTAACCGCCTCGCTTTTGGCGGACGAGTTTCTCAAAAAGGGCATCTTCGTCTAAAGACACCGTCATTTTCCGATAGACGTCCATATTTTCAAAAGGGATATGAAAGGCATGGTTTCGGTGGAGATTTTTTAAAATCTCTTCTTCGGTTTCGGAGTCCTTGGGGGTGTAATGGATTCGGGCAAAATATTCCTGAAGCTGACTTTCTGTCATAAGCATTCTCCTGTTTTTTCTTTTATTGTATCAAATTTCCAAACGCGGCGCAATCGTTGAAGATGGCGAAAGCTGAAAATTTTTTTTGATTATTTTGGCAACTGGCCGGAGAGGAGAAGAAGAGTTACGGCGGCTTCCGTCAAGGACGGGCAGTCAAAGGGGAAAGCAACCGGAGTGGGAAGGGAAAAGGATGGGTGGACAAAAAGAGGCTTGAGCCGCTTTTTGGGTTTGACGAAAACGCGCCCGTTTTTGGACTCAAAATAGAAATCGTCGGCGGGATCTTCGCCGTAGGTCATAAGGTGGGGCGTTTTCCCTTTCAGCGCATCCAAAAGGGAGGAAAAGCCGGAGAAAACGCAGATGACTGAATGCTTCGGAAAATCTCCCTTTCGGTTCCAGTCATCCATGGGCAGATATAAACATGGAGAGGGAAAATGGCATGGGAGAGAGGAAACCGCAAGAAAAATCGGTTCTTTGTTTCCTTGGGAAAAAGCGACTCCCTGGTCCCATGTTTCAATAATCGTATAATGGGAGAGGAGCAATTGCCGAAAATAAGCGGCCGCTTTTTGCGCTTGAGCTTCTCCAATTAGATTCCAAATCATAAAAAGGCCTCCTGAGAAAAAAATTTATCAATTCTGTAAAGGAAATTACTTGACAGGATGTAAAAAATTCGATATAATAGGGAAGGTTTTTGAGAGGAGGGAAGAATTTTGGCGGATAAGGATTTAACGGTTTCTCTGCTTTTGGATATTTATGGGCCGATGCTTACCGAAAAGCAGCGGGACGTCATCGATCTTTATTACAACCAGGATCTCTCTCTTTCTGAAATCGCGGAGCATGAAGGAATTACCCGACAGGGCGTCCGGGATAACATCAAGCGCGGCGAGGATTTTATGCGGGAGATGGAAAAAGCCCTTGGATTTCTCGGAAAGTTTGAACGGCTTGTGTCGTTAAATGAGCGGGTCCAGTTTTTGTGTGATGAGATTGACCATGTCAATAAAGGGGCGGTCACTTCTTTAGAGATTGATCGGGGAATTCATGAAATTTCCGCTTTGTTGAAAGAATATACCGAAACCTTTTAATTTTAGGGAAGGGGGGAATTCCTTTGGCTTTTGAGAGCCTTTCCGATAAGCTTTCCGCCGCGTTTAAAAAACTGCGGGGGAAAGGAAAGTTAAACGAATCGGACATTAAGGAAGCGATGCGGGAAGTTCGCTTGGCGCTTTTGGAAGCGGATGTGAGCTACAAGGTAGTGAAAAAATTCGTCGCTTCGGTGAGCGAACGGGCGGTTGGCCAGGCGGTACTGGAAAGTCTTACGCCCGCGCAGCAGGTTATTAAGATCGTTGATGAAGAATTGACGGCGCTTATGGGAACGGAAAACGCCAGAATCGAATTCCCGAGCAAGCCTCCCTGCGTCGTGCTGATGTGCGGCCTTCAAGGAAGCGGTAAAACCACCCACGCCGCAAAACTGGCGAAATATTTTAAGGATCAGGGGCATCGTCCCATGCTCGCGGCTTGCGACATCTATCGTCCCGCCGCTATCGAGCAGCTTTCAATCGTGGGAGAGAGAGCAGGCGCCAAGGTCTTTGAAATGGGCCAGATTGATCCGGTAAAGATCGCCACAGAGGCGTTAAAGTACGCCAAGGATCATGGATACGATCTTTTGATTATTGATACCGCCGGCCGGCTTCACATCGATGAAGTGCTTATGGAAGAGCTGAAAAAAATAGAAGCCGCCGTTTCTCCCAACGAGATTTTGCTGGTGATTGACTCTATGACCGGTCAGGACGCAGTCAATGTGGCCGAAACCTTCAACAACGCCCTTCCTATTACCGGTGTGATTTTGACGAAATTGGATTCCGATACCCGAGGCGGCGCCGCGATTTCCGTTCGGGAAGTGACCGGAAAGCCTATTAAGTTCGTCGGAACCGGGGAAAAAATCGGAGATTTAGAGCCGTTTCATCCCGCCCGGATGGCGTCGAGAATTTTAGGAATGGGGGATGTGTTAACCCTCATCGAAAAAGCGCAGAACACGGTAGACGCCAAGGAAGCGGCAAAGCTCAGCAGCAAAATCAAAGAAAACAACTTTGACATGAATGATCTGCTGGAACAGATGCACCAGATCAAAAAGATGGGGTCGATGAAGCAGATTCTTTCTATGATTCCGGGATTGTCCGGAAAGATCGATGACGCGGCTGTGGACGATCATCAATTGGTGGTTATAGAGGCGATCATCACCTCTATGACCAAAAAGGAACGGGAGAAGCCTTCCATCATCAATCCTTCCCGGAAACGTCGGATTGCCGCCGGAAGCGGGACGCGGGTAGAGGACGTCAATCGTTTGCTCAAGCAGTTCGAACAGATGCGGCAGATGATGAAAAAAATGTCCGGCGGAGGAAAAAAGGGAAAACGGAGGATGCGTTTGCCCAATTTGTTTTAGTCGTACCAGCGAAAGCTGTTACCATAAAAATTCAAGCAGGAGGTGACTATCATGGCCGTTAAAATCAGAATGCGCAGAATGGGCAGCAAGAAAGCTCCCTTTTACCGCATTGTTGTCGCCGACTCTCGGTATCCCAGAGACGGACGGTTTATCGAGGAACTCGGTTACTACGATCCGACGAAAAACCCCAGCGTCATCAAAGTGGACGTTGAAAAGGCAAACAAATGGATTGCCACCGGCGCGCAGCCTACCGATACCGTAAAGAAGATTTTAAAGATTGCTTCCGAGCAGTAAGCTTCGTTTGCGGAAAGAAAGCGTTCAACCGAGAGTACCGTGCCGTGGCACGGTATTTTTGTAGCCGGATCGGCGTTTAGCGCATGTTGCGGAAAGGAAATACTATGCAGGACTTATTGCTTACCTTAGCGAAAGGGTTGGTCGAAGATAAGGAAGCCGTTTCGGTTTCGGTAGACGAACCCAATGAGGAAGGAATTATTGTTTATCATTTAAGCGTGGCTCCCGCCGATATGGGAAGAGTTATTGGAAAACAAGGACGGATTGCCAAGGCGATCCGGGTCATTATGCGTTCCGTTGCCTCTCAAAAAGGGGAAAAAATTATGGTGGAGATCGCGTAAACGTTTTTTCAGGCCGGCAACTGCCGGCCTTTTTTGTATAATAAAAGCGCCGTTTTAGATAAACGGCGCTTTCGGGAGTTTTTTTGCAAACGCTTTTTCAATCTTTGTATTTTCTCCCGCGTAGGTAGTATCGGCTTTTTGAAAAAAGATACGCATGGGAATTTGCGGGAAAGGAAAAGCGCCTGTTCGCCATTAAGGAAGGCGAGCAGGCGCTTTTAAACGGAAGCATTTTACCATCTTCCGCGAATATAGTATGCGCCTTGTTTTTTCATTTATCCGAAGAAAATAAAAACGCCTGAAGGGCATTTGCCCAGCAGGCGTTTCTCGTTTACGAAAGACAAGCGATAAATCATCCTTCGCATTTATAGTATGGGGAAAAATCCATCGCCTATTCCAGGAAATTTTTGGAAATCAAAGGGTAGTAATGTCTACAAGCTCCACATCGTCGATGGTCTTTTCCATAGCCAGACAGTTGAGCACCGCATTGGCGGTATCCAGTGAGGTGAGACAGCAGATAGACCGTTCTACCGCTTTTCTCCGGAGACGGACACTGTCCAAAGTGGGCTGGCGGCCATGCTTGGAGGTGGAGATGACGTAGTCAATCTTGCCGCTGTCTAATAGGGTAAGGGCGTTATTATTCGGATCTTCGGAGATATTTTTCACCGAATTGGCGGCAATCATGTTTCGGTTCAGCTTGGACGCGGTGCCGCTGGTGGCGTAAAGGGTAAAGCCCAATGAAGCGAATCGGTCGGCGATCTCCAATACCTCCTCCTTATCCGAATCCCGTACGGTAATCAAAACGCCGCCGGATTTCTTTAAGGTGGTTCCCGAAGCCGCTAAGCCTTTTAACAGCGCTTCGTCGAAGGTTTTGGCGATACCCAATACCTCGCCGGTGGATTTCATCTCCGGCCCAAGGTGGGTGTCCACGTCGTTGAGCTTGGAAAAGCTAAACACCGGAACTTTGACCGCTACATAGCCGCTTTCCGGATACAGTCCGGTTCCGTAGCCCAGGTCTTTGAGTTTGTGGCCCAAAATGACCTTGGTCGCCAGATTCACCATGGGAACGCCGGTGACCTTACTGATATAGGGGACGGTCCGGGAGGAACGGGGATTGACCTCGATAACGTAAACTTCGTGGTTATAGACGACGTACTGGATGTTAATCATACCCTTGACCTTCAACGCCTTCGCCAGTCTGCCCGTGTATTCCACCAGGGTGCGGCGAATGTGGGATGTAAGGTTTTGGGATGGATAAACCGAGATGGAGTCGCCCGAATGGACGCCGGCTCGCTCGATATGCTCCATAATACCGGGGATCAGGAAATCCTCCCCGTCGGAGATAGCGTCGACCTCTACCTCGGTCCCCATCAGGTATTTGTCAATGAGCACCGGGTTGTCCAGTTCCCCCGCATGCTTAATGATGGCCATATATTCCCGGATGTCATCGTCGGAGTAGGCGATAATCATATTTTGACCGCCCAGTACATAGGAGGGGCGCATCAGCACCGGATAGTACAGCTGGTGAGCGGCGTCGAGGGCTTCTTCCACCGTAAAGACGGTAAAGCCCTGGGGCCTTGGAATGTCACAGCGGGAGAGCAGAGCGTCAAATCGCTCCCGGTCCTCCGCTTCGTCAATGCTGTCGGCGCTGCTCCCCAAAATGGGCACGCCGGTTTTGTCCAAAAACTTGGTCAGCTTGATGGCAGTCTGTCCGCCAAACTGGACAATGACGCCGTCGGGCTTTTCGGTTTCAATGAGGTTTGCCACGTCCTCCTGGGTCAGGGGATCGAAATACAGCCGGTCGCCGGTGTCAAAGTCAGTGGAGACGGTCTCCGGATTGTTGTTGGCGATAATCGCCTCACAGCCTTCTTCCTTCAGCGCCCAGACACAGTGAACCGAGCAGTAGTCAAACTCGATGCCCTGGCCGATGCGGATGGGTCCGGAACCAAAGACGATGATCTTCTTTTTGTGGCTGTCTTTTTCCTTGATAAACTCCAGCGCTTCGTTTTCCGACTCATAGGAGGAGTAAAAATAGGGAGTCTCCGCCGCGAATTCGGCGGCGCAGGTATCGACCATTTTATACCCGGCGTATATTTTCTTCGGAATTTTTCTTCCGGTCAGTTTTTCAATGGTGGAATCCAAGAATCCAAGGCGCTTATACTCGAGAAGTTGCTCTTCGTTCAAATCGGCGCCGATTAACGCCTCTTCCGCTTTGGCGAGATGGAGAAGTTTTCCCAAAAACCATTCGTCGATCCAGGTGATCTGGTGGATCTCTTCAATGGAGATCCCTTTTTTCAGCGCCTCATACACCACGAAGATCCGCTGGTCGTCGATGTGGGAGAGAAGGGGACGAAGCTCCTCGGCGGTTTTATCGGCGAATTCCGGCATAGAAAGGGTAGTCAGTCCCAGCTCCGCCGACCGAACCGCTTTCATGATCCCCTCTTCAAAGGTGGGGGCGATGGCCATGACCTCGCCGGTGGCTTTCATTTGGGTCCCTAAAGTCCGTTTGGCGTAGACGAATTTATCGAAGGGCCATTTGGGGAACTTCACTACCAGATAGTCCAGCGCCGGTTCGAAGCAGGCATAGGTGTTGCCGGTCACGGCGTTTTTGATCTCGTCTAACGTATAGCCGATGGCGATTTTTGCCGCAACCTTGGCGATGGGGTAACCGGTGGCTTTACTGGCGAGGGCGGAGGAACGGGAAACTCTGGGGTTGACCTCGATTACCGCGTACTCAAAGCTTTCCGGATAGAGGGCAAACTGGCAGTTGCAGCCTCCCTCCACCTTCAGCGCCGAGATGATGTCCAACGCCGCTGTCCGCAGCATCTGGTACTCTTTGTCGGAAAGGGTGACCGCAGGGGCGACAACGATGCTGTCGCCGGTATGGACGCCTACCGGGTCGAAGTTTTCCATAGAGCAGACGGTGATGACGTTGCCTTTGCTGTCTCGAATGACCTCAAACTCGATCTCTTTCCAGCCGGAGATACATTTTTCAATCAGCGCCTGGGTGATGGGGGAAAGGCGAAGACCGTTTCGGGCGATCTCCCGAAGCTCCTCCTCGTTTTCGGCAATACCGCCGCCGGTGCCGCCTAAGGTAAAGGCGGGGCGCACGATGACCGGGTAGCTGATCTCCTCGGCAAAGGCGACGGCGTCCTCTACCGTGGTGACCACCTTGGAAGGGATAACGGGCTGGCCGATGGCTTCCATGGTGTCCTTAAAGGATTGGCGGTCCTCCGCTTTGTCAATGGTTTCCGGATTAGCGCCCAACAGCTTGACGCCATGGGCATCCAAGAATCCTTCTTTTGCCAGTTCCATCGAGAGGGTTAGACCGGTTTGTCCCCCTAAGGTGGATAGGATGCTGTCGGGTTTTTCCTTTAAAATGACCCGCTTGACCACATCCAGCGTCAACGGTTCGATGTAGATATGATCTGCCATAGCTTTATCGGTCATAATGGTAGCGGGGTTGGAGTTAATTAAAACCACCTCTAACCCTTCTTCTTTCAACGCCCGGCAGGCCTGGGTGCCCGCGTAGTCGAATTCCGCTGCCTGGCCGATGACAATAGGGCCGGAGCCGATCACTAATACTTTTTTGATATCGCTGCGAAGAGGCATAATGGTTCCTCCTTATTTCAGGTTAATCACGCTGACAATGTCATCTTTCATCCGAAGGGCTTCCCGTCTGGCGGCTGCGGCAAAGTCCTTTTCATCGCAGCCTTCCTTTTTGTAGGCGCAAAGGATTCCCCTCGAGGAATTGACGATGGCGCCCAGTCCGTTTTCGTCAAATGCGCCGGCGACGTCCTTCGCGCCGCCGCCCTGGGCGCCGTAGCCGGGGACCAAAAAGAAGGTGTGGGGCAGCGCTTTCCGAAGCTTCGATAACTCTTCGGGATAGGTAGCGCCGACCACCGCGCCTACGGCGCTATAAGGCTCCCCTTTGGTTTTGGCGCCCCATTGTTCACAAAGCTCGCCCATCAGCTGGTAAACCGGTTTTCCGTCGATTTGCTTGTCCTGAAGCTCGCCGGAAGAAGGATTGGATGTTTTGACTAAAACGAAGATTCCTTTGTCGTTTTGATCGCAGTAGGAAAGCAAGGGGGTAATGCCGTCGCTTCCCAAATACCCGTTGACGGTGAGGGCGTCGCCATGAAACGCCTCGGCAGTGGTACCGAGAATGTCGCTTTCCCCCAAATGGGCGGCGGCGTAGGCTTCCATGGTGCTTCCGATGTCGTTTCGCTTTCCGTCGATAATGACGAACATTCCTTTTTTCTGGGCATAGGAGATAGTTTCCTCTAACGTTTTCATACCCGCCCAGCCGTAGTACTCGTAGTAAGCACATTGGGGCTTGACGGCGGGAACAATGTCGCAAAGGGCGTCGATGAGGGTCTTATTAAACTCCAGCACCGCCGCAGCCGCGCTCTCCAGAGGGGAGTCGGTGTTTTTCATATACTGTTCCCGTAAAAAAGCGGGGAGGTAGGAAAAAAGCGGGTCTAATCCCACTACGGTAGGGTTTTTGGTCTCTTTGATTTTTTCGATAAGGCGATGAAACGACATAAAAATTCTCCTTTATGTTAAGATAACTGTTGATAAACGATTTGACCCCGACAGATGGTACAGACGATCTTCCCTTTCAAGGTCATTCCCTTAAATACCGCGTTTTTGGATTTTCCGTGGAGCCGGTTTGGATCCACAGTATCGCTCGCGGAAAGATCCGCCACCGCGATATCCGCTTCTCTCCCTTCTTTTAATTCTCCCAAGGGAAGATGCAGCAGTCGGGCGGGGGTGGTACTCATTTTGTCTATGAGGGTTTCGATAGGACAAAGACCGGCGTCTACCAAAAAGGTGTAAGCGGCGGAAAAGCTGGTCTCCATACCCACGACCCCGTTGGGGGCGGTTAAGAAATCCGCCTTCTCTTCGGGGGTGTGGGGCGCATGGTCGGTAACGATGGCGTCCAGTGTCCCGTCCAAAACGCCTTGCAAAACGGCGTTTACGTCTTCCTTTTCCCGAAGGGGAGGATTCATCCGGTAATCGGCGTCTTTTGAATACAGCTTGTCCTCGGTGAGGGAGAAGTAATGGGGCGCCGTTTCCGCCGACACCAAGACGCCTCGCTTTTTCGCGTCCCGGATCATATCCACCGCCGCTTTGGTGCTGACATGGGCGATATGCACCGGAATATGATGGCTTTCCGCCAAGGCGATCTCTCTCGCGGTAACAATATCCTCGGAAGCCCGGTCCATTCCCTTGACCCCCAAAGCTTCGGAAACCTTGCCTTTGTGGATGATTCCGTGGTCGATAATGGAGAGGTCCTCACAGTGGGAGGTGACCAGCAACCCGAGAGAAGCGGCGGTTTCCATGCCCTTTAGCATCAGCGCCGCGTTTTCCACCGGCTTTCCGTCGTCACTGACGGCGATGGCGCCGGCGGCTTTCAGTGATGCAAAGTCGGTGAGGTCCTTGCCTTCCATTCCTTTGGTGATACAGCCCACCGGGTAGACCCGCGCTTTGGCGGCTTTCCCTTTTTCCACAATGTAGGAGATCACCTCGGGGGAATCGGCGGGGGGAGAGGTGTTGGGCATACAAAGAACAGCGGTAACCCCTCCGGCGGCGGCCGCTTCACAGCCGCTGAGGATATCCTCCTTGTGGGTTTGTCCCGGGTCTCGAAGGTGGACATGCATATCGATCAGCCCGGGAAACACCGTTTTTCCCGTCAAGTCCAACACTTTACAGCCTGCATTCAGATTCCGGCCGATCTTTTGGATCTTCCCGTCGGCAATTAGGATATCCAAAGGTTCCGGCGCAACGCCGCCTTTTCGGATCACATTTCCGTTTTTCAGTAAAAGCATAGCTCATCCTTTCGATAAAATGACGACTTTTTCCTGCTTATCGGTTTCATTTAAAAAGACTTTTACAATTTCTTCCTTTGAGGTAGGAAGATTTTTTCCGGTAAAATCCGGACGAATGGGAAGCTCTCGGTGACCCCGGTCGATCAGGACCGCAAGCTCGATTTTTTTCGGTCTTCCCCGGTCGATGATGGCTTCGATCGCGGCGCGGACGCTTCTTCCGGTAAAAAGAACATCGTCCACCAAAACCACCCGTTTTCCTTCGACGGAAAAGGGGATACTGGTTTCTCCGGCGCTGGTCTTTTTGCCGTCGTCCCGGTATTGTTCAATGTTCAGCACCCCGACGGGGACCTGCTGCCCCTCGAAGGAAAGAATATGTCGGGCGATTCGGTCGGCTAAGGGCGCGCCTCTACTCAGCACACCCACAAGGCAGACGTCTTTGGTCCCTTTGTTTCGCTCGATGATCTCATGAGCGATGCGTTTTACCGCCCGGTCGATGCCTTTTTCGTCTAAAATTAAGGCTTTTTCGATCATAGCATCTCCTTTTTTGAGCACAACAAAAGCCGTACCGCGCGAAAAGGCGCAACACGGCTTCTTCCTTTCGGGTATATGGGCTTCCCCATCAAAGCGGACCGCCTTACCGCACTCTCTGGAACGGATTAAAGGTTGTCTTTTTCTTTATTGTACCCGTTTTTTAGAAATTTGTAAAGAGAAAAGAGGGAGACTTTTCGTCGTTTTTTCTTTGGTTTTTATCCGTTATGCCGAAAAAACGTATCCATTGCCTTCTGGGTTCGGGGATAAGGCGTCTCTTCATCCGTAAGCTCTAAAAGATAATCGGTGGAAGTCTGAAAAAAGAGGGCCAGTTGAATCAATATGTCTATGGGAAGACCTCGCTGGCCGTTTTCATATTGGGAATAGGTATTTTGTCCGATATGGAGATATTCCGATAACTCTTTTTGGGTTACATCCCGATCTTCCCGTATATCTTTTAACCGCATAATTTCCTCCGGAAGCTTTTTCCCTATTATATGTTATCTCGAATTGAGATATTGACAATTATCTCAAAATGTGATAATTTGAAAGCAGACTTCGCGGGGAGGGACGGCTGTGGAAAAAGAAAAGAAGGGGCGCAATAGGGAGGAGAAAGCCAAATTTTGCGGGCGATGCGGAAAGAGGATACCGGAAGATGCGGTGATCTGTCCTTTTTGTAAGCGCCGTATCGGGGAAGAGACAACCGTTCCATTTATACTATACGTAATTTCAAGATAAAAAAATCCGAAACGGATTTTCCGTTTCGGATTTTTTTGCGAAGAGGCTATTCCAAATTGAGGCGCCGTTTTAAAATGGCGGCGGTTCCCGCGTAAAAAACAGCCAGCAGCAGAATTTCATAGGCGATCAATCCGCTTAAAAAAGCGTTGGACGCGCCCAATACATTTTGGACCAGGTAATCAGAGAAAATGTAAAGGGTATCGGGGAAGGCCGACAAAAGTCCGAGAACAATCGACATTATGATGGAAAGGATAATGTTGATACCAAAATAAGCGCCTACCGCCATAAGCCCTCTGTGTTTATTGCTAAGCTGGCCAATAGCCATAGCGAAATAGATGTAATAGATGTTGCAAAGCCATCCGATGACAATGAGAAGAATCACTTCCACTATAAGAAGAATGACTCTTGGGTCGTGGCCAAATGCCCGCCCCAGTTCTCTAAAAAACCGAACAAAGGAGCCCAGCGTGATTTCACCCGAGGGAATGGTAAGTAAAAGGATGGAAAGGATGCCGACGATGGTGCTGAAAAGTAAAAGGATCAAGGTAGATAACCCTTTACTGATTAACAGATGATGAGGAGATACTGGAAGGGTAAACATCAAATATCCTTCTTCTCCTAAAAGCCCTTTCCAGAAACCCTGGATCACATACAAAACAGACAGAACGAAAACTGCCACAAACAAAGCGATCAAAAGCATAGGGGGGATAAAACTCAACATCCCGAAAATATCTCTCAGCACCGGGGGAAGAGGGACTTTAATAGTAAAAAGAAAGCCAGTGACCAGGGAAGTGGCCAGCAAAGCGGCCCAGACAGGCAGAAAGCGGCGGCTCATCGACCGCATTTCATATTTCAGTAATTTTCCAATCATTTGGTTTCTCCCTCCATATTGGTGTTTTGCGTTTCGTTTTCCGGGTGCGGATGGTTGCCTTCCTGCTCGGGAGCGGCGGACCGAAGATCACCGGGCCGTACAAATCCGTCCTGCGCTTTTGGAATCATAGAAAACATTTCCCGGAACAAAACGTCTACCGATTTATTTGTCTTTTCCCGAATTCGGTCTACGGAATCATGGAGAATGTTCTTTCCCTGTTTAATAAACACCACTTCGTCCAAAACCCGTTCCACATCGGAAATCAGGTGGGTGGAGATCAAAACGGTGCTTCCGGGGTCGTAGTTGGTTAAAACGGTATGCAAAATAAAATCTCTTGCGGCAGGGTCTACGCCGGCAATAGGTTCGTCGAGAAGATACAGTTTGGCCTTTCGGCTCATCACCAGTACCAGCTGGACCTTTTCCTTGGTTCCTTTGGAAAGGCTCTTCATCTTTAACTCCGGATCGATAGACAAGGTGCGGATCATTTCCATCGCCCGGTTTTTGTCAAAGTCCAGATAAAAGTCTTCAAAAAATTCCAAAAGATCCTTAACCTTCATCCAATCGGCAAAATACATTTTGTCCGGCAGATAGCTGACGATGCTTTTGGTAAAAACGCCGGGTTCCACGCCATCAATCCAGATATGTCCTTCATCCGGGTACAAAAGACCGTTAATCAATTTAATCAACGTCGTTTTTCCCGATCCGTTGGGCCCCAAAAGCCCCACAATCCGTCCCTTCTTTAGCTGCAACTCCATATTGTCCAGGGCACAGATGGCGCCAAAACGCTTCGTTAGATCTTTGCAGGCTAAAATAATTTCATCCTTCATGCGCTAATTCCTCCTCCAACATAGCAACTGCCTGGGCTTTTTCATATCCCAGGTTTTTCATTCCGTTCAAATAACGGAAGATTTCCTCCTTTGCCAGAGTCCTTCTGGCGATTTCAATTACGGTTTGGTTCTCGGTTACGGTTCGCCCGTCGGTTCGCTGCGTATAAGTTAATCCCGCCGCGTCCAGCTGGCTCAATGCCCGCTGCATAGTATTGGGATTGACCTGTGCTTGAGAGGCGAGCTCTCTGACGCTGGGAAAGCGGCTTCCGCATGGATAACGGCCGGAAACAATGGCGTAGACGAGCTGCTCATAGAGCTGGATCCAGATGGGACGACCTTCTACAAGTTTCCATTCCAATTTCTCACCTCCGAAAGAACAACTGTATTGTATTAATGTACTAAGTTCTTAATACAAGAATACATGCCAAACCAACATTTGTCAAGAGGTTTTTTCAAAAAAGAGAAAAAAATAAAAAGCGGACATTTGTCCGCTTTTTAAAGCTATTCCTCGGCGGGAGCGGAGGATTCCAAAATAGGCAACACCGTATCGGAACCTACGATTTTGGGGAGAGCGCCGTCCCATTTATTGGCGTAGTAATACTCCACCAATTCTTCCGTCAAACTTTCCGCCAGTTTCCGGTTCATTTCCGCTTCTCGTTCACCGGCGTACTGGGCGACTTCCGCCTGAATTCGGGTTACTTCAGCTTCCGCTTCGGCGGCGATGACTTCCCGTTCTGCCGCGGCGGAGGCTTCGATGTTCAACTGTTCCTGCTCAATAGAGGCTTTGAGCTTTTCCTGTTCCGCCACTTGTTTTGCCTCTACCGCATCGGTAAAGACGTCGGAAAAATCCATGTTTTCGATCGCGGTATTTAATACAATGATGTTGTATTCCTCCAGTTCCTTGGTAAGGATCTCGGTGATTTCGTTGCTTAAGCTGGCGCGCTGGGCGATGAGATTGTCGGCGGAATATTGGGCGCAGACGCTTTTGACCGCTTCTTGGATTCGCGGTTCCATGATCACTTCATAGTAATTGGCGCCGATGGCTTTGTAGATGTCCTGGGCGTTTTCCTTTCGGATCTGGTAGTTCATCGAATAGGAGATGGAGACCTCCTGGATATCCGAAGAAAAGCACATCATATCGATACTGGCCTTTTGCGCCCGGTTGTCCATGACCACCACCTTTTGATAAGGAAGCTTAAAGTGGACGCCCGCCTCCAATGTAGCGTTTTCGATTTTTCCGAAGGTGGTTAAAATACCGGTGTGCCCCGTAGGGACCGAAACAAAGCAGCTTCCGGCGCAGATCACCAGTCCCAAAAGACTGATCGCCTGCTTTTTGGAAAGACCGAAGCGGATTCCGGTTTCGGTTTTTTGAAACCCCAAAATGACAAATAAGATGACGGCAACAGCGATGCCTGCAACAAAAAAGAACATAGTAAACCCCTTTCGTTGATACAAGATGTTCGGAGAACTTTTTCTCCCGAAATGGAAACGTAAAAAGTTCTTTTTTTCGCAAGAATTTAAAAAAATAAAGGGGCGGTTTTCGTTTGGATGATTCAAAAATTACCATTGATAATCTGAAAAGGACGACGCACACTATAACTGCAAACGCTGATAGAAAAAAGGAGTGTACGAGAATGTCTAAGAACAACGTGATGGTTCCTGAAGCCAAAGAAGCCATGGATCGCTTTAAAATGGAAGCGGCCAGCGAAGTCGGCGTTAATTTGAAACAGGGCTATAATGGCGATTTAACCTCTAAGCAGGCCGGTTCGGTCGGCGGTCAGATGGTTAAAAAGATGAATACCGTACGAACTTCGAGTTTTCAGCGTGATAACCGCATAGTAGCAGGCCATAAGATCACCGTCCGGTACATAGCGGGAATTGCAATTTGAAATTGAAGTTGGCAAATGGCGTATTGAGAAAATTCAGTGTAACAGAAGTGCTATTCTAGAAGCAATTCCCGTCCCTATAAAAAAGACATCACTCATCTTGGGTGATGTCTTTTACATTTATTGATTTTTGTATTGATCTATTTCAACCAATATCCTATAGAAATGTTCTTGCTTTGATTTACTATTCGATGCAGTCAAATCATAGCATATCAGTGGATAACTATCAGAATTACTCTCTTATCCGATGGTCATTATCAGCGCAAACGAAGACGTAAAGACAGTTGCACCAGAGGGGATTCGTCGCACCGTGATCTGTCGGATGCAGGCAGGAATAAACACTATGGAGGTAATGCGCAGCAGCAGTGTGGTGCGTACGGTACAAAGAGAAGTTGGAACGGCTTTTTACCGGGAATATCTGCGCAGAATGCTGGAAATCGTATCGGATTTACTGGTAGAAATGAAAAGTGACGAATCGGAAAGTGCGTCGGCTAGTATGGCGGAATCTTCGGATATTTCGGAACGCAATCATGAAATCCGGTATAATGCCGGTGCGACCTGGGAAGCAGACCGGATTCTGAAGGAACTCCCCGAAACGCTGGAGGCGCACAAATCCCGGGAGTGGCTGGTGATGAATCTCGATGAAGCCAAAACGTTCTTCGACATTCCCTTCAAAAAATCCTGGATGGATCGCTTTCAAAAGAAGTGAGGTCGGAAACCAGGGAAGCGGACAGGTAAGTCTGTGTCCGATACATAGCAGAATCGCAAATGAAAGGAACTCAGGGTATCATCTTAGAATGATATCCTGATTTTTTATAACTTAAAATCGAAAAATAGTAATATTAAAATAACAGAACAAATAGTCGATGATCTATTGAAATGAATTCGGTAATCTTCTATAATGGAAATGTAAAATCAATAAAAAAGAGGAATCAACAATATGAGGATAAAGATTTGTAAGGAGTGCAAACATCCGATAGAGCAATGTTGCTGTTCGAATGAAAGAAAACAACAATGGAAAAAGGTAAAATCACAGGAACTGCTGAATGATATTAAGCGTATTGAAAATTCCATCGAGTTTACAGAAGATCGTCTTACCCATAAAGATGAAATATTGCGGAAATATCAGCAGCAAATGGCGGAATTATGCTATGAAAAAAATTCTTTTGAAATTGATGACGATATTGCTGATGTCATATTTACATTATGGGAAAAAGGCTATCACACAAGTTATTGCTGCTCAGGACATCCCGAAAATGAAGATTACGGATTATATATCAGTTTTGCACAGGACTACTATTTTGACTTTACGACCTTTCCGTTTGAAGCAGGATGGGCATATACCAGATATAGCGGAAATTGTATCAGACTCAATGTCACACAAAAACTTCGTAAAATGCTGTCTGAAAACGGAATTGACCTGACAGAGTATTTTTTGCATCAGCGTGAACTTTTAAAAGAATGGGTAAATCAGCTTCCACCGGCACGAATTGCTGACCGATATGAAAATTTGCCAGGTCTGAAAATTAGTAGTAGTAAAATTCCGGCTTGTGATTTTTTGAAAAACTGGAAAGAGCGAAAGGACAAAATGTATGAGAGTTTGTAATGGATGCAGAAAGCCAATGAATCAATGTATCTGCACACCAGAAGTCAAGAAACAGTGGATGGATAAGGTGAGCAGAGATATAGAACACGGCATAATTGGGCACTTAATTTGGAAAAAGAGCTTTGCAGAAAGAAAAATGAGAAAGTTTCCCTCCAAAAAGAATTGGCAACTCTGGACTATCAGGATAACTCCTACGAAATAGAAGAAAAACTGTGGAAAGCTGCGACTACATTAGAGAAAAAGGGATATTTGCTGACAACATACGCATGGTCTCATTTGGAAACGGATTTTAAAGATAGAATTGAGTTTACATTTCAGGATTCATATTGGTTTGATTTTACGGACTTTCCCAGCAAAAAAGGCTGGGAATATAATCAGCATTGGAAGTGTTTATGTTTTAGATTGTCCAGCATTTCAGAACGGGTATTGAAAAAGTATGCTTTTACGCCAGAAGAATATTTAGATTGGCAAAGAGAACTTCTAGTAGAATGGGTAGAGCATCTTCCCGAAGCACGTCTATTGGAAAAAGGGGAAAAAGTACAGGGTATTCTTGGATCGGGCGCTTTCCGACAGAGGAAAATGTCTGAAAAAACTGAATGATTGTGAATAGGAGAAAAAACATGCCGGAATTTCATATATCAGAAGAAGAACTGGAGTGCGCATTTTTGGACTTAATGGCCAATTTGGGATATACTGTCAAATACGGACCAGATATTGCTCCTGGCCAGTTTCACTCAGAAAGAGATTCTTTGGATGAAACTATACTGTCGAAATGTTTGCTGACACAATTAAGACGATTAAATCCACAACTATCCGAAGAAGAAATTGGATTAGCTCTTCAAAAAATTTTGCAGATACCGACAGTATCATCTTCTTTGACTGAAGCAAATGAGAAGTTCCATGAATTGTTTCTGAATGGTCTGGAATTATCCCGCTACCAAAATGGGGAACAGCAAACGGTGAAATGTAAACTGGTGGATTTTGATTGTCCAGAAAAGAATGAATTTTGGGCAGTGAATCAGTTTGAGGTTTCAGCAAACTCCCAAAAAAAACGTCCGGATATTGTTGTATTCTTAAATGGAATTCCTGTGGTGGTTTTTGAGCTGAAAAATTCGGGAAGCGAAACAGTAGATATTTCGGATGCTTATCAACAGCTGCAAACCTATCAGCATACAATCCCCGCACTGTTTACATATAATGCTTTTCTGGTAATCAGTGATGGTATCAACTCGGCAAGCGGTACAATTACTTCCGATTTTCAACGATTTATGGCATGGAAAAGTATCGATGGAGTTCAGATTGCCCAACGTTCTGTGCCAAGCTATGAAACCTTAATTGAAGGAATGTTTCCCAAAGCACGCCTATTGGATATTTTGCAAAATTTCATCATTTTTCAGAACACTGGGAAAAAGGTCATTAAAATATTGGCTGCTTATCACCAATATTTTGCTGTAAATAAAGCAATTACTCAAACGTTGCGCGCTTCTTTGCCGAATGGAGATCGGAAAATTGGAACAGTCTGGCATACCCAGGGAAGCGGAAAAAGTTTGTCTATGGTTTTTTATGCCAAAAAATTAATTCAAAATCCTGCCATGAAAAACCCAACGATTGTTGTGATTACAGACCGCAACGATTTGGATGATCAACTTTACAGCACTTTTTTAAAATCTCGAGAGTTCTTGCAGACAATTCCTCAGCAGGCAGATTCCAGAATGGAGCTACGCCAACTGTTGAATCAGCGGATGAGCGGAGGAATTATCTTTACCACAATCCAGAAATTTGTTCCAGATGATCCAGAGGAAGCGTCAGAACCTTTGACCAATAGAAACAATGTGATTGTAATTGCTGATGAAGCACACCGTTCGCAATACGGATTTCAGGCCAAGCTGTCCTCTGACGAAGAAAAGACAGTTGTGCGGTTTGGGTATGCCCATTATCTTCGGAATAGTCTTCCCAATGCATCTTATATTGGCTTTACGGGCACACCGGTTGATTCGGATGACCATGACACCATATCTGTATTTGGGGACTATATAGATATTTATGATATGAGTCAGTCTGTGGCCGATGGTGCAACCGTAAAGATTTACTATGACAGCAGAATGGCGGCTCTTGGATTGCGGGAAGATTTATTGCAAGAGCTGGATGACGATTATCAGGAAATTACAGAAAATCAGGAAACAACACAGCAAGAACAGTTAAAGTCTAAATGGACCCGATTGGAAGCAGTCGTTGCTTCCCGAACACGGCTAAATGTTATCGCACATGATATTGTAACACATTTTCAGGAACGTCAGGAGAGTCAGGAATATACCGGCGGAAAAGGAATGATTGTGGCAATTAGTCGGCGTGCCGCAGTTACCTTATACGAAGAATTTGAAAAAATTGTTCCAGATTGGTGCAGTGATGACCCAGCAAAAGGAAAAATTAAAGTTGTTATGACCGGAAGTTCAGCTGATCCACTGGAATGGCAAAAGCATATTGGAAATAAAGCGAGCCGTGACTTTTTGGCCAGGCGTATGAAAGATCCTACGGATGAATTACAGCTAGTAATTGTGCGGGATATGTGGCTGACTGGCTTTGATGTTCCCAGTATGCATACCATGTATATTGACAAACCGATGCAAGGTCATAATCTGATGCAGGCGATTGCCCGGGTAAATCGGGTGTTTCAGAACAAAAATGGTGGATTGATTGTAGACTACATCGGAATCTATCAGAATCTAAAAAAAGCCCTACAGCATTATTCAGCTGGCGATCGGGATGAAGTTGGAATGAAAACGGATGATTATATCTCCATTATGCTGGAAAAATATCAGCAGATTTGTGAGCTCCTTCATCATTATCCATATTCTTTTCATGACTTTGCATCCGAATTACCGGTGGAGAAACTACGGAGTATTACCCGATTAATGGATTATGTTCTTTCGTTGGGAGAAACGCAAAAGAACTGGTTTATGGATTGGGTTTCGGAACTTTCCAGAGCATGGTCACTTTGCGCTACACATGAATCTGCTCAAAAAATTAATATCGAAGTTGGATTCTTCAAAGCAGTACGAGCTGGGATTTTAAAGTATACAGAAAATGGGACCAAGAAAAAGAGTATCGCACAATTGAATGAGCGCCTCAGTGAATTGGTATCACAAGCTGTTGTTGTAAATGACTTGGTTGATATTATGGGAATATCAGAAGAGGAACATCCGGATATATCCATTCTTTCTGATATGTTTCTGAGTAATCTGGCAAATGTGGAACAAAAAAACTTAGCTGTGGAGTCTTTGCATCAATTATTGAAAAAAGCAATCCGGGATTTCCGGAAAACAAGTCAAGCTAGATCAAAACAGTTTTCGGAATTGCTTCAAAATACCTTGGAGAAATACCGCAGGCAGACTATGGAAACAGGAGAAGCGCTGCAGGAATTGATTTTACTTGCCAAAACTTTACGCACCGAAATGGAGGAAAGTGCCTCCAGTGGTTTTTCTCCTCTGGAAATTGGTATTCAGGATATTATGACTCAGAATCACGAAAACGAGGTCAGTATTGAGCTCGTGAAGGAACTGGCGACAAGTATGGAACAGGAAATGTCTGTGGATTGGAAAGCACGTTCCGATATCCGTGCCCGAATGAAAATAAAATCCAAAAGAATCCTTCGAAACCACGGATACAGTCGGGAAGATTTTGAAAAGTTATCCGAGCAAATTTTGTTACAATGCGAACTCTCTTTTTAAAGAAAGGATCAGGTAAAATGGAACAACAGGATTTACAGAATCTATGGAATAAAACTCAGTTACTACGAGGCGTATTATCCCAATCTGATTACAAATTAATGGTATTGGGATTACTTTTCCTCAAGTTTATCTCTGCTTCATTTGAAAAGAAATATCAGGATTTGTTGGAGGAAGGAGATGGCTTTGAGGAGGATATAGATGCCTATTTGGCGGAAAATATTTTTTATATTCCTGAAAACGCCAGATGGGAATATATCCGCAACAATGCGCATCAACCGGATATCGGAATTTTATTGGATCAGGCTATGCGTACCATAGAAAAAGATAATCCTGATTTACAAGGAATTATGCCTGCCGTATATGGGCGTGCCGAGGTGGATAAAACTGCTTTGGGAGATTTGATCGATTTGCTTTCTTTTTCAGAAATGGATCATTCTTCGGATATATTGGGAAAAGCGTATGAATTTTTTCTGCGGGAGTTCGGAGAACTGGAGGGTAGATTTTATACCCCAACTAGTCTGGTTCAATTGCTGGTGCAATTAATAGAGCCTTTTTCTGGGCGTATATATGATCCGTGTTTTGGTTCTGGTGGAATGTTTGTCCAGTCAGCACAGTTTGTTACAGAACATCAGGGAAGGTTTCATGATATTAGTGTTTATGGACAAGAAATAGACGCAACTACTTGGAAACTTGCAAAAATGAACCTGTCAATTAAGCGAATCCCCTGTAACTTTGGTGATGGTCCCGCTGATACACTCCTGAACGATTTACATAAAGATTTAAAAGCTGATTTTATACTGGCAAATCCTCCTTTTGGTACACCAAATTGGGGTGCAGAAGAAGTTGCGGATGATGTTCGCTGGAAATATGGGCTTCCTTTAAATTCCAATGCAAATTATGCCTGGATTCAGCATATTATTTCAAAACTTTCTCCCCAAGGGAAGGCGGCCTTGATTGTAAGCAACGGCTGTGGTCAGGAGGATAGACAGCCAAGTTGTGATATCAGAAGAAAAATATTGGAAGATGGGTTAGTGGATTGTGTGATTGCACTCCCCGGTCGCCTTTTTACAAATACAAATGTTAATTGTAATGTGTGGATACTATCCAAGCATTTTCAGAAAGAACCACATCCGATTCTTTTCATAAATGCAATGTCATTGTCGAAACCGATCAATGTTCACCAGGAATATCTTCCGGAGGAAGCGATCCAAAAAATTTCGGATACATTTCATCGTTGGAAGTCTGGAAAGAATTATCAGGATCAGCTGGATTTCTGTCGTTCGGTTGAAATGGAGGAAATTAGCAAGAAAAGTTATTATCTTCAGGTTACGCGTTATATAGAAAGTTCAGACAACCGAACAGTTTCCTTGGAACAGATCTGCCGTAATTATCAGGAATCTATACCACAAATTGTTCAAAGTCAGGATGTACTGATTTCCGCCTTGGAAGCTTGCTGTCATAATATAGCAGTTAGATCTGACTTAAATCAAAAGTTGACAATTCAGGACATTGCAGACACGGTTCCGGTGGTGGTACCCGGTAAAGCCATTCTTACTCAGGAAGATGGAGTTTACTATATCAAAAGCACCGCTTTTTCAGATGGATTTATCAACAAAAATGAATTAGAGTATATTCGGAAAGACTTTGTAAAACCACATAAACTGGAAAAATATCTGGCCAAGGAGAATGATATTGTCTTTTCATCGAGAGGAACTGGTAATTCCATTGGAAAACTTGCCATAGTAACAGAAGATGTTCTTCCGGCGGTATATCATCAGAATGTATTTGTGCTAAGAAGAAAAAATGAAAATGTGTCCTTGGGATATTTGTATTTGTGTGCGCAGCTCGCTACTTCCAGGATACGTGCCATGCTGAGTGGTGTGACCAATTTAACCGGTATCCAGTCTAAGGATATCTGGGAGTTTCCCATTCACTTTCCGACAGAAGAAATGTGCCGGATTGCAGATGCTCTTTGGGAAGAAAAACATTCCTTACAGATACAAAAACAAAATCTGGAGAAGCTGGAACAATCATTATTTCAGTATATTGTTCCAGAAGATTAAGAAGGTTGCAGCTGCAAATCAAAAGAATAATGAATGGAGTAAAGCAATATGTTGTTTACAAAAGAAGAATGGGATATCGTGTTGTTCTTTACGGCGAGAACAATGGCATATCACCCGGGCGTGTACCAGAAAATAGAAAAAATTTACCAGAAAAACGAGATGATGTTTTACCAGCTGGCGAAACAGCATCCCTTGCGGAACTGCAGAGTGATGTCCGCCATACCACTGCAGTATGAGATCAAGACCAGCCATATGCTGGGAATTATAGTGGCAGCTGAAGAAGACGACGAACTAAAATCAGAAATTATTCGTCAGTTGAAGATTCTGTATCCAAATTATTTTGAATATTTGCAACACCCGAATGAAAAAAGCTCTCGCAACATGACCAGGGAACAGAATCAGATGCGTCATATGCAACAGTATTCTTCTTTGTATGGGGCTTATTTTCTAAATTTTTTGTATGGTTCACCTGAAAAAAACGAAATATTACAGTCAAATTTAGAATTAAAGGAACAGTATAACAGGCAGATCCAGTTAATATATATGCGTAAATGGATCGTAGATGAGATAACGTTGGAGGATAACTATATAACTTCTGTTGATAAGGATCTTATACGAATTATCAATAGTTGGCAGAATATCGATCACTTTGTGCGTTTTATTAACTGTATAGAGGAATATTTGGACGAAATAGGGTGGAATAATTCATTTTCATCTGCTTTACAATGTCATAAGGAAAAAATTATTTCTTTTATAAAGACAAGACTATTGGATTATGATTTGATGTTTTATTGCAATTATACAGAAAAATCAGAAAACAGTACTATGATTACAAAACTGGAGGATATTTATTTTACCTTAGCACATTTGTGTAAATGGGCAGGATATAGTTTGGACGAAACGAATCGGGCTGAACTAAAGAAAAAAGAACGAAATGATTTGATAGCACTTAGTAAGGTATATAAAGGGAGCCAGGAAAATAGTTTTTCAATTGAAAAGTATGTTTACAATGTTTTTATTTTCCGCCTGCTGCAGGAGTACAAAAAAGCTAAGGAACTCTATTTTCAGGATAATGAAGAATACCGTCTTCTGGAAGAAAAACAGAAGCAAACTGAAATGCTGGTTTTACAAAATCAGCTTCAGGAACTCATACAAAAAAATAACCGTCTGATTGAAGAAAATCAATCGCTTCAGGAAGAAAATCAACGGCTTCGTGCCCTTTTATTAAAAACGGAACAGGAAACGCAAAAAAATTATAAGCAACAAATTTCTGATATGGATCAACAGATCAAAGATCAGCAGAAAAAACTATATGATTTAGTTCCGTTGCGGGAATTTATCTTTTCTTTGGAAAATATAGAACATTTTTCGGAAAACTCCATATCCCTACAGGATTATTCAAAAGCCGCGCGGATTGCAATACTGGGAGGTCACGAAAATTTACGAAAAAAAATAAAGCAAAATTATCCTGAATTTTTGGTTATGGATGGAACGCTGAAAAGCTTGGATTTTTTCGCACTTCTTCAAAATATTGATATTCTTTTCCTGTTTACAGAACATATGAGCCACGCAGTATATTACAATGCTGTTGCAGCAGCTGAACGATATAAAGTCAAGCTGATATATGTCCGTGTTACAAATATGGAAATAATTGAAAGAAAAATGGCGGAAGAAATCAAATTGTGGATAGAAAATTATAATAAATGATTTTAATGGACCTATGGAGCATTTTAGCTATCCATCTGGATAGCCAACCTCTGTATTTTCATCAATAAAAAAGCGAACAGGCTATCCACCTGGATAGCCTGTTTTGCTACTCGCTGCAGATTTTCTCGATGATGGGTTCCTGTTCCATCATCCAGCTTGTAAATTCTTCTAGTGTCATGGTTCCGTTTTTGACCCGATTTTTACGCCGGGAGGCCTTGTCGCAGAAACTTTTGAAGGCATTTTCTGCTTGCTCTACCTGTTCCGCGGAGGCCCCTTCCTTTTTCAGCTTGCTGATCCGGTTGTACCAGAACATATACTCCCGGTCGTATGCCTGTTCGTATGGCTGCCCCTTAGCTTTGTCCTCAAAGCTCTTGCGGGCGGCCTTTTTGCTGGCATTGCGACATTCTTCACTGCACAAGTTTGTCCTGGAATCAGATGCAAAAAAGATTTTTCCGCAATGCCTGCATTTTCGCATCAGCAGCCCCGCATCCAAAATCCGCTGCCGGTAGTAAATTAGCATGGGGCGCAGAGAGTGAGTGGCTACGCCGCATTCAAACGGAATTTTTCCATGCGGATACCAGATTTGTAGCTTGGCATCCTCCCGACAGTTCCAGATTGGGGTGACGGGCTGCTCCCGCTGCCAGTGGAACATCTCAGGGGTGTATTCACCGAAAGGAAGAATCACCAGCTGCGCATATTTCCGGAAAAATTCCGCAGCATATTTGCCGTTGCGTCCACGACGGCAACGTAAGTACATCTCCCAGATCTGGATCGCCGCATACCAAACCGCTGCATTTTCCTCGTTTTCTTCGGTCAGTTTCCGGAACATATCTCCGGCAGCATTTCCTTCCGCATCCCTCTTTTTTCTTCGCCAGGCTTCCAGCGACCGGGAAAGTGCCCAGATTGCATCAGTCCAGGCAGTATCCCAGGACTTGGCAAACTCGCACCAGAACGCGCCCAGTGGGCGGGTTTGCGCAAAATAAATGTTGTCATTGGGAGCACGAAGCGCAATCCCCACTTCGATATCTGTTCCGACCCAAAGATACTCCATGTTCTGCTGGGCATCCACACGCATGGCCAGAATGACGGGATTGATCAGCGGATCACGGATTTCAAAGGCATATCGCACGGTTTTCACCTCTTTTTTTATGGGAATTCTGTTTTGCAAAGTTCGAATTCCTTATAGCATACCACAAAATCCTTGCATTGACAAGGCGGATATGGTATGCTGTGGTCACCCGGTCGGGAGGGGGAATACAAGGGGGAGGGCAGCCGGTAGCTTTTCTCTCAAATTACTTACCGGCTGGGAAAGAACATTCACACAGAAAGAAGGAGTGCACAGACAAAAAGACTCCCAACAAAACCGTTTCTATCAGAACCCCGAAAGAGCATGGAACATGAGGAATGACATCTTTTTTTCCAGTGGGTAAAAGTATCGCAAGCATAGCGTTTGGATATCCAAACGCATTGGGGAGCTCCCCAAACCCCAGCCTGCAAACAGACCTGCTGCATAAAAATTAGAAATCAGCCAATAATTTCCATGAAATCAATCGGGAGGGATGCGGCAACGGAAAATCGAAAAAAGCCATGCAGTGAACAGAAAAAAGAAGCCACTATGGAGCAGCTCTGGCTCACCTATTTCAACGATACCCTGTATGAAAAAGGGATCATCAGCGAAACAGCCCGAAATAAAATGCGGATCAAAATTAAAAACCGCACCACTTCCATGGAGCGATAAAAATTGGGCGGCGGGATTTCCCGTCGCCCTTGTGCTGTTATTTCTTCAATCGATATGCCCAGGACCGACCATTTCGGAATTTTTCCAGCTTGCCTTCCTGCACCCAAGACCGCAGCAGACGGTTGGCTGTTGCCGAAGAAATGCCGAACATCTCACACAGCACCCCATTTTGAATGTCTGAATGGCTTTGCAGATAATGTTTTACTTTGTGCCAGCGGGAATCTTCTTTCGTAGATGGTTCATCGCTCATTTCATCTATCATTTCATCGCTCATATTAATTGCTTCCATGAGAGATGACTGAATGGCAGAAAGCATAAAGGTGAGAAATGGTGTAGATTCTCCCAGGTTGTTGGAAGTGTTAATCGCATCGTAATACTCCTGCTGCCGGTCGTGGATAATGGATTCTACCGGCAACCAGGCAAATAGTGGATTCCATTTGGAGAGCAGCAGCGTGTGCCAAAGCCGCCCCATGCGGCCGTTTCCGTCGGCAAACGGATGAATCAGTTCCAGCTCGTAATGGAATACACAGCTTTTAATCAGCATGGGCAGGTCACTCTGTTCTGTCCACTCCATCAGTTCTTCCACAAGTCCAGGTACATACGCCGGAAGGGCCCCAAAATGCAGGATATTTCCTTCATTGTCCACAACTCCCACCGGTCGGGAACGAAATTCTCCCGCTTCCTCCACCAGGCCGCGCATCATCACGTCGTGGGCCCGGAGAAGATCCTCCATCGAATATGGGTTCAGCTGGTCCAGATGCTCGTAAATTTCATAGGCGTTTTTGACTTCCGCAATATCCTTTGGCGGCGCCAGAACCTTCTTACCGTTTAAAACTGCGGTCACCTGCTCCATGGTTAAGGTGTTTTGCTCAATGGCCAGAGAACCGTGGATAGTGCGGATACGGTTATTCCGCCGCAAGGTGGGATTAGAGGTCAGATGGCGAGTGGAACTGATTTTGCCCACCAGTTCCGCAATCTCCGCAACGCTGGTGAGAATGGCCGGGGTAATGGTAAAAGGCGGGGCATTGTTTTTCATAAAAGCCTCCGGTAAGGTGCAGACATTTTCCATATCGTGTTGGTAACAGTATACCACGAAATCCACGGTTTTTCAATGAATGGAACCGGAATTGCGGTTTTGGATTTTTTGACTTGAAAAATTCGTTTTCTTATGATATACTGATATTAAAACATGATATAACGAACTTTAAGGAGACAGTCCATGGATATTCATCAGATCCGTCAAATGCTGCGGAGCCGTTCGATATATGAAATTCCGCTGCGGGTCACCTATTATGCTCGCGTATCCTCGGAATCCGATGAACAGCTGAACTCGCTGGGCAACCAGATTCAATATTACGAAGATTTTATCAAGCGAAACGCCGCCTGGACCTTTGTGCCCGGCTATATCGACGAGGGGCTGTCCGGAATTTCCACCAAGCGCCGGGAAAATTTCAACCGGATGATTGACGATGCCGCTGAGGATAAATTTGACCTGGTTATCACCAAGGAAATTTCCCGTTTCGCTCGTAATACCCTGGACTCCATTCAGTTTACCCGCCAGCTTTTAAGCAGCGGCGTTGGAGTATTCTTCCAGAACGACAACATCAACACCTTTGACGAGGACTCGGAACTGCGGCTGTCCATTATGTCCTCCATTGCCCAGGACGAACTGCGAAAACTGTCCAGCCGTGTGAAATTTGGTCACCAGCAGGCTATCAAAAACAACGTAGTGCTGGGGAATAACCGGATTTTCGGCTACCGTAAGGAGAACAAGCGGCTTGTTATCGACGAGGACCAGGCACCCATGGTGCGGGAACTGTTTGAGCTTTACGCCACCGATGAATACTCCATGAAACAGATTGAAACCCTGTTCTGGAACAAGGGCTACCGGAACTTAAACGGCAAAAAAATTGCTCATTCCACCATGGCCAATATGATTTCCAACCCTAAATACAAGGGATATTATGTGGGAAACAAGGTCAAGGTGGTGGATATGTTCACCAAGAAGCAGAAATTCCTGCCGCCGGAAGAATGGGTCATGTTCAAGGATGAAAGCGGCGAGATTGTACCGGCTATCGTTTCCGAAGAATTGTGGGAACAGGCAAACGCCGTCCTTCGCCGCCGGAGTGAGGATGTCAAAAACCGGCAGGGGGTCTGCAACCATGCCAATCTCCTGACCGGCAAGTTATTCTGTACCCACTGCGGCACCCCGTACTACCGGCGGGAATCCAAGGACAAGGAAGGAAACCGGAACAGCAAATGGGTTTGCTCCGGAAAAATCAACAACGGAAAAGATTCCTGCGACTCTTTCCCCATTTATGAAAGCGAAATTATTCCGCTGCTCTTTGACGTGTTCCGGGATACCCGGGATATTTCGGCCGCTATGCTGGAGGAATACGAGCGGATGTACCGTTCCATGACCTCAGACGGCAATCTGGAAAAGAAGATGCAGGCCGCTCAAGCTGCCATTGAAATGGCGCTGAAAAAGAAAAGTAAGCTGCTGGAACTGGCGGCGATGGACAGCATTACCAACGCGGACTTCAAGAGCATGACCGCCCAGTGCAACGAGGAAATCAAGGCGTCGGAAGAAGAACTGGCGGAACTCCGGGAACAGCAGGAGTCCAGCACCGAATTCCGGGCTCACATGGAGAAAATCCGCGCTACCCTCAAAGCCGCCGAACGGAACGCAGCGGAGGGAACTATCACCAAGGAGTTTATCGACACCTTTATTGACAAGATTTTCGTCACTCCGGAAGCGGACGGTTCCATGCGGCTGGATATCCGGATTTTTACCGGCGACAGCACCGAAAAATATCTGCAAAAGCTGAAACGGCGAGCTGATTCCGAAAGTCGTACGGGTCACACGTTCAAAAAGATGATCGAATCTTACGAAAAGACCATGAAGTAAGAAAAGGCGGCTTTAAGCCGCTTTTTCTTTTTGTATACCGAAAACCACGCGATAGTCGCGTGGTTCAAAAGAGCTTAAGCGGTGAAAAAGATAAAAAAACTCCTAATGTGTTAAATTAAGAGCGTGACCTGCCAGTTACGCTAAAAAAACACATTAGGAGGACATTAAAATGCCAGAGCAGAATAATGCCATAAACAGTCTAGCACACACAAAATGGAATTGCAAATATCATATTGTATTTGCGCCGAAGTACAGAAGGAAAGTATTTTTTTTTTTTTTTTGAGAAGCAATCAGAGAAATACTGAGGACATTATGTCGGTGGAAGGGTGTAGAGATTATAGAGGGAGAAGTATGTCCAGAACACATTCATCTGCTTCTAAGTATTCCTCCCAAAATGAGTGTATCAGGATTTATGGGATACCTTAAGGGAAAAAGCAGTTTAATGA
>CALXGT010000025.1 GCA_944387915.1 uncultured Clostridia bacterium | reverse complement strand
TCGAATTACTTTACCTGAAAATCCAAAAGAATCTTCCAAGGGTTTTTTTCTTAGCATTTCGATATTGTTTAATTTTCAAGTTCCCGTCGCTCTCGTCGAGAGCTTTTCTATCTTACCACATCTTTTTTCCTTTGTCAATACCTTTTTTCTTTTTTCTTGACAAATTTTTTCGATCTGGCTTTTCGCTTCCCCGTTTTCGGGACAGCTTCCTTACTCTACCACTTTCTTCCCCTTTTGTCAATACCTTTTTTTGGCTCTTTTGAAAAAGGTCTTTTTCTTTTTTTTACTTCATATTAAATAGGAAGACAGGAGGTATGGACATGAAATGGCTTTTCCCTTTTTTATTTATTGCAGCAATGCTTCTCTCTCTTCTTTCCGGAGACGGGGAAGCGATGACCAATGCCCTTTTGGAAGAAATTTCCTCGGCAATACAAACTATGATTACTCTGGTAGGAGCGATGTGTTTTTGGAGCGGCATGATGAATATTGCAAAGGAAGGCGGAATTTCGAAAGCTGTGGGAGAAGCGTTGACGCCGCTGATTCAAAAACTGATTCCAAAAATAAAAGGCGAGGCGGCAGAAGCCGTAACCTTAAATCTCTCCGCTAACCTCTTTGGCCTTGGAAACGCGGCGACTCCCCTTGGATTAAAAGCGGTAAAGCAAATGGCCGAAAATCATCTTCCGGCGGAAAGTTTCGCTTCCTTTATTGTGATGAACTGCTGCTCTCTACAGTTGATTCCCACAACGGTGGCTTCGCTTCGTCATCAGGCAGGCGCCGCCGCCCCGATGGAAATTCTGCCTATCGTCTGGTGCTGTTCCCTTCTCTCCGTTGTAGGTGCGCTAACTGCGGTAAAACTTTGCTATTGCTTTTTGAAAGGGAGACGATGACGATGCAATGGATCGGAAATATGGCGGTGCCTCTTCTTTGCGGGTGCATCTTGCTGATTGCTCTCCAAAAAAGGATCAATCCTTTTGAAGCGTTTACCACCGGCGCCCGGGAAGGCCTCGTTTCCGCGGCGGAAATTCTACCATCCATTTTATGCCTGATGACAGCTGTTGGTGTGTTTCGCGCAACGGGCGGATTGGACATCCTCTGTCAATTTTTGTCGCCGCTCGCCGACTTGCTCCGAATCCCGCGGGACGTTTTCCCCTTAGTTTTACTTCGCCCCTTCTCCGGAAGCGGTTCTCTTTCCTATTTTCAAAATATCCTTGCCCGATACGGCGCGGATAGTCCTGAAGGACTTCTTGCTTCTGTTTTACAAAGTAGCGGGGAAACGGTTTTTTATGTGACAGCTATTTACGCCGGCGCCATTTCCGGGAGGAAAATTTCCTTCGTCATTCCTTGCGCGCTTTTCGGAAATCTCATCGGCGTTATTGCCGCCGTACTCCTTACAGGAATTTTTTTCGATTTTTGAAAAAAAGGCTTGCTTTTTAAAAATCAATATGCTATAATAGCTGTCGTTGGGGGTGTAGCTCACCTGGGAGAGCGCTTGAATGGCATTCAAGAGGTAGTCGGTTCGATCCCGATCATCTCCACCAGAAAAAGAGGATTCGCGAAAGCGAGTCCTTTTTTTGTTGTGGAAAAATCGCTTTTTGTCTTGCCTGCCCGATTCTTAAGAAAAGCTTTCATCGCATCCGAAAGCTGTGTAGGAAAAGCATTTCCGGTACTATAAGATAACTCGTCTATTGACAACGGAAAAGGCGTCAAGCCATACTTATTTAAGCAAAAAATTACCCATGGTATTTTGGCAAACATCCCTTCGCTATGCGATTTTGTAAATTGCTGTCAAAGCCTCCTTTTTCTTCCTTTTTGCTTGATTTTTAAAAGGGGAAATGATAAAATACCGGTGCGGTTTTTATTTTAGAAAGATTTTAAAAGCCGTTTTGAGGTTGGGAGATGACCTCAGTCAAAAAACAGGAGGTTCCTTATGAGACGCGGAAAAAAGAAAATCCTTTCTGCCGTGTTGGCTCTCGCTATGATAGCGGGTGTATTCCAAAACATTGCTTTGCGAATGACCCCGCAGAAGAGGGCGGCATCATTTATGTGGATGTAGACGCCACATTGGAGACGGCAGACGGAACACAAGAGCATCCCTACTCCAGTATCCAGGAAGCCGTGAATGCGGCGGCCGAAGGAGATACCATCAAGGTCGCTCCCGGCGAATACGACGTTTTTATCGAACAAAGCGACGCGAAAAATAATGCGGTAGTAGAAGCCGGAATATACAGCTATGATGTAGAACACAATCTTCTGATCTGGAAAGGTGTTACCATTGAAGCGGCAGATCCGGAAGATCCCCCGGTTTTAACGACGGAGTGGACCGGTGGCGGAAACGGTTCTTCCCAGCAAACCGTTTTCATTGTAGCGGGCAACGTTACTTTGAAAAACCTAATCATCAACGTAACCGAAACAGAGCCCAATAAAGCAATTGAGGTAGCGGGCGGCTATCTTAGCGGCAACGTGGAGAATGTAACTATCGATTCGTGTGTTATCAACGGCGGCGACGTATCCGCCATCTACATAGGTACTCCTGAGGTCGGAGCCTATACCATCAAAGATAACGAAATTACCGGTTCCATCTCCATCACTAACGGCGCCGGAAACGCCATGGCAAACGACGAAATTGCTACCATCAGCAATAACGTGATCGACGGATATGTACTGATTACCGGAACCAGAAATACCGCTTGGAATCTAAACAGCATTGAAAAGCTCCCGGTGATGACCCAAAACAACATTTTGGGCGCCGATTACGAGATCGATGGCAAAAATCATAATCTCATCGTCCTTTACTCGGATATGGATGAAGGAAAACTTCCCGATGAAGCAGATATTGCCGACTTTATCGCGGGCAATCAACCGGACAGCGGCTGGATCCGTGTTCGGTTTACAAACGGCAATGCGGATGATCCTATCAACACGTACCCCTATTACACGGAATGTGTCGGCGTAATTTGCGATCCGGTAACTCTGACGACCGCTGATGGCGTTACCACCGCCTATACCGATCTCCATAAAGCGATTAAGGACGCTAACGACGGCGGTATAATCCAATTATACGACGACGTTACCATCACCGAAGCCCTTTCCATCACAAAGGACATCACCGTCAACGGAAACCATAACACTTTGACTGCGGATGGGTGCGTGGGCTTCTTTATCCGGGACGATCTTTCTTCCTTTACAGTGAACGATTTAACGCTGCAAGGCGTTCTTCCCGAAGGCGCAGCTGCCGGCGAAGGTTCCACCGGTCCTTACATGGGAATCGGAACCTATAACGGCTGCTACGGTGTTGAGAAGCTCGAGTTAAATAACGTAACCATCGACGGTTTCTCTTACGGTTTGTATTTCGGAAAAAATCCCGCCGGAACATCGGATACCGCGTCTTTGAACAACCATCCCGTGAAATTGACCGCCAATGATCTAACCATCCAAAACTGCTACATCAAGGGCGCTTATTTGGAAAAGCTCACCGACTCTACCTTTACCGATTGCCGGTTTATCGATAACGGAGCCGATCCCCAAAAGGTACAAGCCTCTTTCCAAACCTGGATGTGCGGCGTGGACATAAATCTGAAAAACGGCATCTATCAAAATATCTCCTTTGTGCAATGCCTTTTCGATGGCAACGGCGCCAACAACGGCACTGCCTTGCACATTAAGGCGCGGGCCGACGGAAACTACGGCGCGGACACAGCTCTCATGGGCGTTACCGTCTCCGACTGTACTTTTGTAAATAACAACGGGGAAAATCCCGTGGTGTTCGGGGAGCCGGGTAAAAACAACCCCTCTCCCGTCAATATTTCGATTCAGCCGGATGTAACCTATGCAAACCATGTGGCAAACACAGTTACCGCGACTTTCGTAGACGCAAACGGGGAAACCTTTGTTTCTCCGACCCAAATCGTCGCCGGCAACTCTCTCCTCACCCTCCCCACCCCGGAAAAGGACGGCTTTGTCTTTACCCACTGGACTCTCGGGGAAAGCACTTATTCCGGCGGTGACACGGTAGAAATCAGCGCGAATGCCGTATTTACCGCGAACTGGACGGAAAAAGAAGCCGACGATGAAGAGGATGACGACAAACCGACGATTCCTTCCATACCTCCCACCACTCCCGATGAGGACGAGGATCCGGAAGATTCCCCCTCCACCGGTCCCGACTTCGACGAGATCCCCGAAAACGGCTTTGCCGTGGACAATAACGGCGATACTTACTTTTTTGAAGACGGAAATATGGTCACCGGCTGGGTAGAAATGGATGATACCTGGTACTATATGAACACCGATAGCGGAAAAATGGTGTCTGATGACTGGCAGCAGGTAAACGGCACCTGGTACTACCTAAAAGACTGGGGCGGTATGGCTACCGGCTGGCAGCGGGTAAACGGTACATGGTACTATCTAAAAGACTGGGGCGGTATGGCTACCGGCTGGCAGCGGGTAAACGGTAAATGGTACTACCTTTATGCCGACGGCTCTATGGCGGCGAACACCTCCATCGGAGGATACGTACTCGGAGCGGATGACGCCATGAAATAAGGCCTGAAAAAGGAGTAAGCAAATGGCAACGCCAGATAAGGAAGTATTTATGTAGGGGTACGGTGTAACTCAGTAAAATGGGTTACACCGTATTCTTTTGTTATGCTACAAAGCGGAAGTCCTGTGGATTTTCCCGTATTTCCTTCATCATAACAAGGATTTCCTGTTCGGTAGGAATATTGATCATTCCCACCGCCGTGAAGTAAATAACCACTTTCACATAACAGTGGCCGCTTGCCTTGTCGTTGTTGTGGACTTCAATGCGCTCAATCAGTGAGTTTACAAGCGTTGGCGTAAGCTCCGCAATATCCGTCATTGCACGAAGTGTTCGGAGCAGCAGCCTTAAATCCGTAACCTTCTGCTTCGCTTCCTGCAAGGTCTTTTGACTGTCGGAAACATCCTGCGTCAGTGCTTTCTGCTCTTTTTCGTAGCTTTGGAGCAATTTGGAAAAGCGTTCATCAGAGAGTATGCCGCTTGCGTTCTGCTCGAACACCTTTTCAATCAGTCTGTCGATTTCGGCAATTCTATTTGTATCCTGTTCCACTGTCTGTTGCAGCTTTTTATGTTCTTTCTGCCGCATGGCGTTCGTTTTCTTCGCCAGCATATACAGAAATACCGTTTCGTGGCATTTCACAAAATCCGCTAAACCGCTGATGGCTTCAAACACAAGATTTTCAAGTACTACATCTCGGATATAATGGATTTGGCAAGTCTCTCTGCCGTCTTTGTAATTGGAATACCGCCAAAACTCCTGATTGCGTTTCAGGCTCTTTGCGGCGCAGAAATGCAGCTTTGCTCCGCAGTCGAGGCAGTACACCAATCCCGAAAACAGGCTTGTCCTGCCCGTAGCCGTCGGTCGGCGGCGGTGTTTGCGGAGCTCCTGCACCCTCAGCCATTGTTCCTCCGAAACAATCGGCTCCTGCATATTCGGAATGATCTGATGTTCCTCCACTGGCTTGTAAATGGTTTTATGCACCTTGTAGCTGACGGTGGTGGTCTTGAAATTTACCGCACAGCCGGTATACTGCCTGTTTTCAAGAATACCGACAACGGTTTTCTGATCCCAACAGTACGGATTCGCCGGTACTTTCTGTGCGTGACTTCTTCCGATAGATTCATAGTAGGCGGAGGGAACAAGGATTTTCTCTTTCTCCAACTGCCTCGCAATCTGTGAGGGGCCACGCCCGGCAAGGCAAAGCGCATAGATTTTATGCACCACTTCGGCGGCCGGCTCGTCAATCAGCCATTTCTCTTTATCATTTGGGTCTTTTCTGTACCCAAACGGAGCAGAAGAAGATACCCGTTTGCCGTTATCCGCTTTGGACTGCCACACCGCACGGATTTTCTTGGAAGTCTGCGCCGCATACCACTCGTTGAAAATATTGTGGAACGGCATCATCTCCACGCCGTCGCCGGTCAAAGTGTCCACTCGCTCCTGTACCTTGCTGCCTTTTTCTACTGTGCGATGGTTAAATCAGCTTTTCAGACAGGATCAGTTCCTTGAATTGCTCCATAACGCATTGCCTGCCTTTGGGATTAAAATGTGTGGAGATTTCATAGGTTGTCCCGCCGATCTTCAGCTTGAAATCGTCCTCCCCGAAGCGGCGCATCCTGCTGTAATCCAGACTGCGTTCTCCGTTTTGAGGCAGCATATAATCCACCAGACAAACCGGCTCGTTTTCATCTATCGGCTCGGGTGGCAGAGCATATATGACTTCGTTATTCGGATAAATATCTATTTTCTTCATATTGCCACCTTACCTTTCGTCACGGCTGTTTCGCCTGCGTTCTAATTTTTTGTTGTAGTCGTAAAGCAGTTTCAGGATGGTATCGCTCATCTGCTTTTGGGTGTAATAAAAAGAAAAAAACGCTTTCAAATCCTGCACTTTAAAGCTGATACGCTCGGTCTGATTGGCTTTTTCCTCCAACATAATCTCATAGATACTTTCCGAAGAAAGCGTACCCTGCTGCGCCGCCTTCTTCATACGGATACTCTGTGCGTGAGATGGGGTACATTCGTTCAGGCACATAGCGTCCAGCAGAATTTTCTGTTGTTCTTCGGAAAGATAGGAAAGCTCAACTGCGGGGCTAAGTGCAATCACGCCCTCGTCCACCTTTTGGAGCAGTTCGGGAATGAGATGGGTTAAGCGGATATACCGAAACACTTTATCTCGACTTTCGCCCTGTTCCTTGCCGATTTCGGCGGCGGTATCGGACTTTGTCGCAACTTGCGATAAAGTTAAATCCGTTCGCTTGCCCTGCGCTTTCATTGCCTCCATTTTCATTTTGTAGGCAAAGGCTTTTTCGCTTGGGAGTATCCGTTCACGGTGGAGATTGCTGTCCACCACCGCAATCACCGCTTCGTTTCGGTCGAGAGGGTAGATCAAAGCAGGTACTTCTGAAAGTCCTGCTTTTACGGCGGCGTGCAGTCTGCGGTGTCCGCTGACTACTTCATATTCATCCGTATTTTCAATCGGGCGGACGATCAGCGGAGAAATAATACCCTGCGTCTTAATGCTCTCTGTAAGACTGTTCATAACCGGCTCCATCACGATAACAGGCTTTCCATATTTCCTACAAATTTCGTAACACTTGCGGCTTTGGACAGCCGGATCGTCATAGTCCACATAGTTGAGCTGTATTTGCACGACCTCGATTTGAGGATATTCCGTCAATATCTGTTCCAGTACGTCCGCCGTATCGTGGAACGAAATGCCAAAGTGCCTGAATTTCCCCTCCGCTTTCAATTCCAAAGCGGTTTCATAGGCTCTGCATTGCTTGAAGAAGGCGAAGTTTTCAGCGTTTTGCGCGTGCATGAGGTAAAAATCGAAATAGTCCACACCACAGGCCTCAAGCTGCCCTTCAAAGAACGGGCGGATATCCTCCTGTTTTTTGAAAAAGAAGTTCGTCAGCTTGTCAGTTAAAATGTACTTATCACGGGAGTAGCGGCTTGTCAGGAAATCCCGCAGCGCCGTTTCACTCTTGCCGCCGAGGTATCCGTGGGCGGTGTCAAAATAATTAAAGCCGTTTTCCAGAAAGGTATCCACTATGGCGCACATCTGGGTTTGGTCGACCTCGCCGTCCAGCATAGGCAAACGCATACAGCCAAAGCCGAAGTTTTTTTTAATGTCTGAAAAATATAGATTCATTTTGTTTCCTCTCTCTTTCGAAAAGTTTTTTGCTTTATAACACCTTATATTATACGGATAGGCACCCTATGGAACAATTCGAGTTTCGAGGCTTTCGCATAAGAAAAAGCTAATACGAAAAAGAGCCTGCACGCAGCAAGCTCTTTTGGTATAACATTATTCGTTTTTATTAAACTGTGCTTTCAGTATTCCTGCAAATTCCTCGATATAATAGCCTGAATTGTCGGCTTTCCAAAAGGCACAATAATTGCGGTGGATCGGTACTTTGTTCCGACAGAGAGGCAGGCGGACAATCGTTTCCGTATACTGTGCGGGCAGGGATCCTCCCTCAATGGGAAGATAGCCTTTCCCGCCGACCACCATCAACCGCGCTTCCTCTAAATTCTCAGCGAATATTACCGGGCTTATGGTACCATAAATCTCACGATAATAGTTTTGTTCATGTTCCCGCTGTTCTTTAGAAGCAATCAGGATGCAAGGGGTGTGCCGCAGGTCGCTTGCGTTTACATATCCCATTCCTGCAATCGGATTTCTTGCGGAAATCTCAATATGGCAGTCAATGGTTGTAAGAACCGCATTGACATATTCGTTGGAAAAAGCCCGCCGTTGATCGTTTAGGATCAAATCCACATTGTCTGTCCGAAGCAGATCGTATAATTCTTCGTGATTTCCGGTTTCTATATCAATCGGAACATCGGGGTGTTTTTGGGCAAACTCAGCCACCGCTTTCTGAAATTCTAAACCGCCGTAGCCCTTCAAATGCCCAATGCGTAAGGAAAAATCATCACCGTGGGCGATTTGCACGGTTTCTTTGCACAGCCTTTCAAAATCCGCTGTCAGAATCAGGCTTTGCCGATAGAAATGCTCGCCCGCAGGTGTCAGCGAGAAGCGACGGTTTTCCCGCTTTAGCAATGTGACGCCAAGCTCCCGTTCTAACGCCTGCACCTGCTGTGAAATAGCGGACTGTGATATATAGCATTCCTCGACGGCTTCGCTGAAGCTGTTACAGCGAACGACTGCCTGAAAGTATTTAATCTGCTTTAGCATAACTGCTTTCTCCTTGTGATTGCTTTCCGTGCCGTAAATCGCATGGTTTCTTTGCGTCCTTCGGAATCATCCAAGAACGTCCAAAACGTTGCACACCGTCTATACGATTATTCTCGCATAACTTTTGAACCCATCGCTCTGATATGTTCCAAAGCCGCGACGCTTCTCTTACCGATAAATAATCCATAATAAGCCCTCTGTCACACTGTTCGTTTATCCGAAGTTTTGACTTAAGTATATCATATATTTGTGTCTAATTCAAGCAATAAAAGGACTCGGCTATTCCCCTTTCACTTTCCAAGCAAAAGATGAGGGGCAAGGTATTTATACCCTTGCCCCTCCCAAAGCATTACAACCCCATTTTAAACATAAATTAGTTCCGTATTGATAACTTCCTTAACCGTACTTTGGATGTTGTTCATTTTCTGCACCCATTCAAGCGGTTTATATGCTTTTAGCTGTTCCGTCACGCCTTGATTATCAGCATATTCCTTTACCAGCCGAAAAAACATTTCCTGCGCCTGCTCGTTTATATCTGCGAGGTAGGAGTTGAGTTTACCTCTTGTAAGAAGAGTAGTGTAAGTAGATCGTTTATACTTTTGCAAATAGCGTTTGTGGCGTTGCCCCCAAATGCCAATAGGCTTGTTTCCTTCGGCTGGTAGTGAAAGGTTAGGAAAGTAGTAATCTCCTTGCCGTGTATAAGTGCCGCCCATCTGCTCAAATATCGTTTTTTCCATAACCTTATACCTCCGTGATTCTGATTTTGAATTTCTTAATAGGTACATTGACTACTTTGATTAGAACATCATCTACTGCGTCCGTATATCTGCTTTCTACCAGCAGATTGTTCCGCAGCGCATTAAGAGCATTTAGTATAATTCTCCATTCGTTTTTATCAATCGCTATGTAGTGTTTTTGATTTCGCATATCCGTTTACATCCTTCATCTGTATTGTAACAAGGAAGTTTTTACTTGACGAATGTGCGATTTTATTTTTGGGCATAAAGAAAGACAGCGTAAAAAGCATTTCTGCTCCCACACGCTGTCTTTCGCCTTTGCAACGCCCATAAGTTGTATTTCAATATTATTTTCAAATTACTGCCTTATGTGGCGTTAGCAAATGCTTACTCCTTTTTCTTACTCCAAAATCAAATCACCGCAGCACACCGAGCATGGCTCATACCCTTCCGCGGCCGCTTCCTCTTGAGACATAGATATAAAATTGTCCCCCACATAACGGCAATCCGCCCGATGGTATTTCTCGCCGGAGGGAGAAAGAAAAACGACTTCTTCCGAAACAACGCTTTCCGCTTTTTCTTTTGTTTCAGCAAAATCCGAGGAAGTGTTTGAATTTTCATCTTCGGCGGAAGGGTTTTCTTCCTCTTCCTTTTGAAGCTGGGAAAGGGAGGATTCCGCCGCCGAAAGGGTTTTCGCTAAATAATCGTTTTCTTCTCTTAGCCAGCGATTTTCTCTTTCGAAAACAGCGCCTATCGCGCAGGCCGTCGCAAGCAGCACTGTCAAGCCGGCGCAGACCGCGAAAGGGATTTTCCTTTTTCTCCCTCTTTTTCGGTACGCCAAGATAAATTGCTGATATTGCGTCAGCAACTCCCGGCAAAGAGAATCCTCCGAATTTTTTCTCTTTTTCGAAAGAACGGACAAATGGTATCGTATCCCCTCCACATCAAAGAGGTTCAACGCTTCCATTTCTTTGGCTGTCCTAATATGGCATGCATCCAAAACAATACTCGGCAAAAGCAGTTCCCAGGCAAATGCGGCAGCGTCTTTTTCCTGCTCCGGCGTCTCCTCTTTGGATTCTTTTTCCTTTCGATGCCCAAGCACGAAATGGCCAAGCTCACAAGCTACCACCTGTATCTTTCGCTGAGAAGAAAGGTTGTCCCGATAAAACACAGTCTCCACACCGCCATCCGTCGCGGTAAAACTGTCATAGATGCGGCTAAGCTTTTTCAGTCTGGAAGACTGTTCTATCTCTTTGGCTTTTTGACTGTAAGAACAGATTCTAAAACCGCGCTTGCGCCCGATTTCTTCCAGATCCGCGAGGGTCATTTCCCCTTGGATTTTTTCATTTAAAAGGATTTCCCATGCCTTTTTTTGGATGTCTTCCCACATATCTGTTTTTGTCCCTTCAAACAGCAAACGCTTCGCGCTTCCTTTTTAAAAGTAAAATATTTCCTTTTTATTTTACCATTATGTTACAGCAAGCGCAATATCGCGTTTTTACCGGCGGCGGTAAAGATTATCATTCAATTTTAAGTTTTGCGCGGGAATGATAAAAAAGGGTGATACTATGGGAAAGAAAAAACGTAAAGCAAGCGGTAAACGCGAAGATCTTCGCGTCAATCCCGCTCTTCGTCTTTGTCCGAAATTTGATGAGTCCAGCATGGCGGACTGGCATGACCCAAAACAAAATCCGCCGGATACTTTGGTTCAGGATAACTGCGCCGAAGAACACATCATGTAACCCTGCCGCTTTTTGCGGCTACATATCTCCTTTTCCAAAAATACAGTCTAATTTTAGTCACAACGCCAAAAATTACGGTTTTCTATTGCCTTTATTTTGAAAATCAGATACAATAAAACTATAGCTTTGAACGCTTTGTTTTATTACAATCTGTACATTCAATCTAAGGAGGCAATTTTCTATGGCAAAAGAATTTCTTTGCACCAGCACCGAGCCGGTGGTCGAAACCAAAGCCGGTAAGCTGAGAGGCTTTAAGCTGGGTACAACCTACAACTTTTACGGCGTAAAATATGCCGAATGCAAGCGCTGGCAGCAACCCACGCCGGTCACCCCCTGGGAAGGAATCCAGGACGCGCTCTCTTACGGATACATTACATATCCTGCGTCCCCCGACTCTCCCAACGGAGATTTGCTGGTTCCCCATCGTTTCTGGCCCAAGAGCGAAGATTGCTTAAATCTGAACATCTGGACCCAGAGCATCGATAAAACCGCCAAACTTCCGGTTATGGTCTGGCTCCATGGCGGCGGATTCTCCAACGGTTCCGCCATTGAGATGGTCGCTTACGACGGCAACAACCTTTCCGAATACGGCGATTTAGTCGTAGTGACGGTAAACCATCGTCTCAACGTGTTCGGCTGCTTGGATGTTTCGGAATACGGCAAAGAGTATGAAAACTCCCAAAACTGCTCCTTGGCGGACTTAGTGGCCGCGTTGCAGTGGGTCCACGACAACATCGCTTCCTTTGGCGGCGATCCGGAAAACGTAACCATCTTCGGCCAGTCCGGCGGCGGTATGAAAGTATCCTCTTTGATGCAAATTCCCGCGGCGGATGGTCTGTTCCAGAAGGCCATTATCCAATCCGGCTCCGGCCCCAACGAAAACTCTCTTACCTATGAAAGCACCGCCCCCATGGCAAAGGCGATGCTCAAGGAGCTTGGTACCGACGACTTCTCCGCTTTAGTCAATATGCCTCCGGAAGATCTTTTGAAGCTGGTCAATAAAGTTACCGCGGGACAGCGGGCTTCCTGGGGTCCGTTGGAAAACGGCTGGTATGTGAATACCATTTTCCATGGTTCTACCGAGCATGCCAAGAAAGTGCCTCTGATGATGGGTACCTGTATCGGCGAAATGGGAACCTTCCGGTTCTCCGTCCCCGGCCGTCAAAACCTCTCCAAAGAGGAAAAAGAAGCCCACGTTTTCGAAAAATTCGGAAAAGAAAACGGCCAGAAGCTTTTGGATCTCTTCTACAAAGCGTATCCCGATCATGATGCCATTGACGCCATCATTTTGGACGACGGTTCCCGGATTACTACCACTATGCTGTTAGATCTGCGGGCTTCCGATGGCTCCACCGATTCCTACAGCTACATGTTCGCTTACGACTTCCCCTACGACGATGGAAAAGCGGCGTGGCACTGCGCGGAGATCCCCTTCGTCTTCCACAACATCGATAAGGTGGCTGTCTGCAACGAGCCCGGCGTTTCCGAGCTGCTCCAAAACCAGATCTGCTCCGCATGGGTCAACTTTGCCCGTACCGGCAACCCCAACAATGAGTATCTGCCGGAATGGAAACCCTTTACCAAGGGCAACGAAGTGACTATGGTCTTCGATAAGAAGAGCGAAGCCAGAGTCGATTTCGACCGCGAACTGGTGCAGTTCCACAGAAAGCTGGAATACGTTTACGAAAATCCCGATATGCTGATGTAATTCTTTACGGGCGCCTGAAATCAGGCGCCCGTTTTTTTCTGTGACCGGGTGGACTTTTCTTTTCCTTTGCGTTAAAATGAAGAGGACATGTAAGGATACGCCAATCGACACCATAAATCTGGGAGATTATTATGACAAAAAAGAAATCCAAAGCGGAATTGTTTTTAGAGTTGGCAAAGCCGGACGAGAACGGAGTCAGCCGCTGGGTCGACGCTTCGGAATTTACCGGCAAGTACGGGGAATTAAAATTCGGAAACGGCGCCTCCTGGGCGCGAAAAGAACGGGCGTTGGCGCAAAAATATATAGTAGAATTAGATAAGTCGGTAACGCCGGGAAACGGAATTGACCGAATTCGGCTCAACGGAAAAAACGACGGCGACTATAGCCAGCATATCCGGGAAGACATCAAAAAAGCAATCAAACAAAAGCGATGTGTGGTTTTGGGGACATCCGATCCCGAGGTGGATCATAAAAACGGCCGGAAAAACGAAAGCCGGGTCATGCGAAACGAGGAGCAAAAGCTTTCCGATTTCCAGCCGCTAAGCAAGGCCGCCAACGATGCCAAACGGCAGTTTTGCAAGGAATGCAAAAAAACGGGTATTCGGTACGATGCAAAGCAGTTGGGATATCCTATCTCCTACTATGCCGGCGGTCCAATCCATTCGGGGAAAGAAGACGGCTGTATCGGCTGTTTTTGGTACGATCCGTTGGAATTTCGAAAACATTTAGAGGAAAAGAAGTAAAGGAATCGGCAAAGTCCCGTTGAGTCGCATCACGCCACCCTCTTTCCTCTTTGCCCGATCCATTTGACGAAAATCTCTTCCATCAATTAGCGATTTGATCGATTGTGTCACCTTTTTCACTACATAAACAACGGCGCAGATGTCTGCGCCGTTTTTGCTACCTGTTTTGCTTATTTGGTGTGATAGCGTTTTTCACCAATCTTTGCCGCTACAGCCACGCCTGCTCCCGATGCAAAGAGCAATGCGATCCACAATATGGCGTTATTGCTGTCACTGGTTTGCGGAGAATTGGTATCTGGGGGTTGAGAAGAATCGTTGGTTTCAGTTGAAGAAGCTTCGGACAATTCATTTCCATAGCCACATACGGTGCACTGACCATCCGCAAAATTGTGAGCAAGCTTAGGAATAACGATCCCTTTTTCAATTATTTCCCCGCACACTGTACAAACCTTATCGCCAGTGTATCCTTCCTCAGTACAGGTGGCTTCCTTTGCATTTTGCAGCTCAATTTGGTGGCCGGTAGCTTTGATTATGGTTTCCTCTTTTGCGACTTCCATCGTCAAAGCTTCATCAATGAAATATTTACCGCAAACCTCGCAATACCAGTATGCAACATTGCCATCCTTTGTACATGTGCTATCAATGCCTTGATAATACTGAATAGTATGCGATTTGAGGCCTAGCGACTGCACATACGAGTATCCACAAATATCGCAAACATACTCTATAAGTCCTGCTTTATCGCAGGAAGCCTCTCTTATTATTGTCCCTTCGTCCCATTGATGATCTTCAACAGCTGTTTTCGCCCCGCATTCACACGCTTTCCAATGGCCGTCCCCATTGGAGTCCCACTCATTATAGCTGTGGGGCTGAAGGTATAGCTGATCCTCAGACCTCAATATGTGATATGCGTCATCATCACTATCAAACACCTCAAAATCCGACTCTGTAATCGAATATGTCCCGTCGGTATGGATGATATACAGCTTGCTTTCCTGTTCCAATGTGGGATCAAATATTGAGGAGACGCCGATCTTTGCACCTGTTAAAGGCCCTACAATTTGGATATCTGCTTTAAATGAACTGTCGGCAGGATTCCTTTCAATGTAGAAATTACAATATGCATTCGATCCGTTGGAGATGTTGTTCTCGATCACAGCGGAACCTTTCAGCTTAACCTCTGAGATCGGCGAAACAAATACGCCTCCGCCTCTGATTTGAGCAACATTATTTGTGATATTGCCGCCATATAATTCCATTTGTTTGATCTGGCTGGAATAAATGCCTCCGCCATATTGCGCCTCATTGCCCGTTATATTTCCGCCGGTAATTTTTAAATACGCATAGTTAGGCTGATTGATAAAAATGGCCCCGCCTACATAGCCTTGGTTTTCGCTTATGGTTCCGTCGTTTATTTCAAACGTTCCCAAACTGATATAAACAGCGCCGCCGCCGTACAAATAGGAATCGCCCCACGCGTTGTTCCCTGTAATACTGCCGTCGTTTAAAATAAACGTATTTGCTGCGTTATTTACGATTGCAACACCTCCGCCTACCTGTGCACTGCAGTTTTGAATGGTACCGCCATCCATCTGCACACTTCCGGATATAAGGCAAAGACCGCCCCCTGCGCCATTTAGGGTATTATTCGTATTATTTTGTATAACAGCGCCATCGGAAAGGATCACCGTATTCGCTCCCGCATTCACGGAAACCAAAGCTCTGGTTGCAAAGATCCCCTCCTGACTGCCTCCGTCCAAAACGATATGTTCTAAAACGACCGCCCCTTCTAAGCTCAGCAAATAGCCATGGTTTTGTGAACCTGCCGAAATGCAGCACGGATTGTCCGGATCGATGCTTGTGATGGTTACCGCTTTGGAGATCGTCTGAGTAGATGTTAGCTCTATATCGCTCAAAAGCTCTATGACTCCTCCGTCATAAACCTGCGCGCATGCCTCCGAAAAACTCCCCGTCATCCATTCTCCGCCCTCCGTTTGCTGATAGCGGGCTTCACCGGATGCCAATACGCTTGTTGGCAGTAACCCCGTACACAACAACAATCCAAGAAACAATCCCAGTACTTTTTTCATTCTTTTTTTATAAACATCTCTTTGATTTTCCACCTAATCTTCTTTTGCTCTTTCAATTTCGTTTTACTTGGTATCCTATAACACGAAAACGTATTCCACCCGTAAAGAAAACGGACAGATTACGCCTTTATTAAAGTGTAATAAAGATCTGAACGCAGCTACACCCTTTTTTGTTTTCCGAAAAGATACTCCTCTTACCCATTCAGGTCGCCTCCTTTACAAGCAAATACACGTTCATTTGTAGTATAAAATACCAAAAATGTCAATATAGAAAGCGTTTTTTTGATTATTATTTGATAATTATTATTTGAAAAGGCGCCCTTTTTCTTACTAGGCAAAAGTCCAGGCGCAAATAATCGCGCTTATGATCTGCGCTGATTAGATACTTGCTTTCTCTCTGGGAGTCATTCTGTATATCCCGTGCCTGCCGCCAGCATCCTTTTTCTGTAAGAACATTCTACCGTCAGTGCCTATAAATCATAAGGGCCGGCCATAGATTCGAATTCGGGACAAAAAAACAGCGCGAAAAGCATTTCTGCCTTTCACACTGTCTTTTGACCTTTGCCGCCTATCAATCGGTGGTTTGATCCCTGCGTTGATATAACGTTTGCAAAGCTATTTCCTCTTTTTAAATACCATGATATATTCGTGTTTAAAAAGATAAAAATCACTGGCCAGCGCCCGATATCTCCAAAGGGAGCGTTGGTTGGACTTGGCCTTTGTTTCCTCAAAATTTTTGACGATAATGGACTTTAAAAGGAAATCCCGCTCCAAAAACAGGTTCATACACAAAAATCCCAGCGGGGTCAGCTCCCCTTTGGCGTACTTATCCCCCATCACCAGCGCGCAGTACCGATTGTTCTCCAAATGGGCGCAGGTATTGTCGATCACCTTTCCCAAGCTTTCCAAAAACGCTTCTTTGGTTTTCGCCATGGAGAGGTCATTCGGATCGTCGGAAAAAGGGATGATATCCCAGTAGGGCGGATGAAAAAGGATAAACTGAAATGAGGGGATGCCGAGAGTTTCCTTTATATGGGAGATATCTATGTCCTTGCTGTTTCCCACCAATACCTCGGCGGCAACCGTCTCTTTCTTCTCCTGAAGGATGCGCTGTTTCGCTTCCTTCGCCACCGCCTCTTGCAGCTCGATCCCCACCGCATTTCGCTTAAGCCTCTGGGCTTCGATTAGGGTGGTCCCGCTCCCCATAAAGGGATCCAGCACCCAGTCCCCCGCCTTGGTGTATCGACGTAAAAGCTGGTTTGGAATCTGGGGAACAAAATTTCCGTGATAACTTGCGCTGTGAGCGCCGGAGTTGTCTCTTCGGTGAATCAGCCACAGGCTGTCCGTATAAATATCTTCGTATTCCTTCCAACGCTTTGGATCCAGATCATTGAATTTCGCCATGGACTTCCCCTATTTGATGAGACAGTGAAGGTACTCTACCGTCGCGTTTCCCTTATGGTTTCGGTTTTCCTCTTTATCTGCCCGAAACCGCCGATACTCTTTGGTATATACCTCATATCTGCCGTATTTTTCCATGATGGAACGAATGGTGTCGAGGCTCATAAGCCCTTCGTTGTTGTAGCTTAAAAAAAGATAGGAAAACTTCGCGTCGGCAACTAATTTCTCAAACGCCTCCGCCACTGTCCGCTTGGAACAAAACCGGCTTTTCTGCTTTGAAGAATCCCTCAGCCCTGTTTTTCCGGTGAGTACCGGGGAATCATATCGGGAAATGGTCTCCAAAACATGATAGTTGGCGCTGTACTGCCTGGCGTTGTAAGGGGGATCCAGATACAAAACATCTCCCTCGATCTCCCGGATGAGATGGTTCACGTCATCCAAGTGCACCTCTCCTCCCAAAGGTCCGTCCACAATGGGCAGCAGCTCCAACTGAAACGGCCGCGCCGCCGAACGCTTGAGATGCTTTAAAAAAGCGCCGTAAACCGATGCGGTGTTGGCGTACTTGTCAATGGAATTGATAAGACTGGCTAAAAAATAATAGTATTGGCTCTGGTCGATCTCTTTGTTTTGGTACAGGGTCTCCAGCGCCGTTCGTATCGCGTCGCATTTCTTCCCGTTTTCGTCGGAAAAGTAATTTCTCCCGCTCCCCGACCCGAGACAGTAATTTTGGTAAACAAACCCCTCGATCCCGGGAAGTTCATTGAAGTAGTCCAAAAGGCTCGTATCAATGGGGGAATGATTTTCGATATAATGCTTATTGAGCACATAGCTGTAATGTTGAATATCGTTGGCGATCACCCGGCAGCCTTTCTTCTTAAAAGCCGCGCCGACCACACCGGTACCGGCAAACAAATCGCCGAATACATAAGGGTCTCCGTCCTGATAACCGGTGACCAAACGAATGGTTTCCTCTAAAAAATCCAGCAGCGAAAGCTTTGAGCCAATGTAGTTCATCTTTGTCCTCGCTTCCCCCTTTTTGCTGAAATTGTTCTTCTAACCGAACCATTATACCAAAAAATTTCGTTTTTTACAACCAAAAGAGAAATCCCCTTCGGGAACCGATCCCAAGGGGGATTTGCTTTACGGAAGATCCACACTCACCGCCAAGCCGGAAAGTTCCTCCTTTGTCAAAACACCGTCTTGAAGCAGCACTTCCACATAATACGGCATCCCTTCCCAGTCATACGCTAAGATACAATCCATTTCCTGCCACGGTATATCCGCCGCATTCCCTGCGGACGAAGAAAGATCCTGCCAGATATACTTTCCGGTAGCGGTGGCACCGGTATCCCAATAGCTGGAAACATGGTAATCTTCATATCCCGCGTGGTTGGATAACGCCGCCGTAGAAAAGATCTCCATAGGTAGCGCGTCTTTTTCGGTCTCGATCCTGCGCAGCGGTCGAACATCCGTGGTCCCAAAGGGCAAAAGCCGCAGAGTTCCGATGGTTACGCCGCCTTTTTCAATAAGGCAAACCGGAAGTTCGTTCCCTTCCCTTTCCCTTGACACCTGAAAGAGCCATTCATCTGGCGGCTTTATGGAAAAACCTACCAGTTCCCCGCTTTTTAGCGTATAGGTGAAATCCGTCGTCTCCTCTTCTCTTTGGATCTCCACCGAAGGCGCAGAATATCCCGCCGGTACCCCGTAAGAAAAAGGCGTATCCAGTTCCAGATAATCCGCCGCATACTCGATAAAGGCATCCTCTTCTATTTCCGTCATAAACGCGACCCGGAGCATGACGCTTTGAAGGGTCCCGAGGGTGGGATCCAAAGTACCCTGATAGGTCTCCCCCGCCTCCCAATCGGTCTCCCAGTCTAACAGAGACTGGGTGGCAAAGGTTCCCGCTTCCGGAGAGAAAGTCGCGTTTAGGGTAATGGTAAGCTTGGTGCCAGAATCCCCCGCAAACGGGATCTCCCCTTCCGGGAGAGAAAAGGATACGGTTTGATCCTCGTAAACCGTTAAGGTTCGAAGTACCTCGGTGATATAAAAATTTACGCCCAGTTTTGTAATTTCTTCCACCGTTTCTTCCCCAATGGGTTCCATCGCTGTCTCTTCTTCTTTCTCCCCTTCTTCGGCAACAGCGTCGTCAGGAAGCGGCAGCTCCCCGCCGTCAAAAACGCCCCGAATAACCAGCGTGTACGGAAGGGACAAAAGCCCCGTCGGGTCTTCGGTCAACGCCTCACAGTCAAGAGGCCGCACCCCGCCGCCGAAATCAAAACAAATCGCCGCCAAAACGCCGTTTCCCCGGGAAAAAGCCGGTATGGTTTCCTTTTCCGGATAGGAAACAAAGGACCAGCCGGAAAGCGTCTCTCCCTCGGGGAAGGCAAAATAGGTCAGCACCGACCCGCCGTTTTCTCCGGTGTCGAGTTGAATTTCTACCCCCGTTGGGCCGTTGTCCACTTCTCTCATCTGAAAAGAAAGAGCGACCTGCCCAACGGCGTCAGTCACCGAAACCGGCGTACTTTGAACGCATTGTCCGTCCTTCCATTGCTCCGCCACCAAAAAACCGGACAACGCCTCTTTCCCGTTCCACTCATATTGAGCGACGCCCCCGTTATCATCCTGCCGATATCCCGTAAGCCAAACGCCCGTTTTCTCTATGGGATCAGTCAAGAAACAAACTCCGGCGATTCCACTGACCACCACTGCCGCCGCAACGATCCAAACCGCCGGCTTTTTATAGCTTAACACCGATCGCACCCGCTCTTTTACGCTGATTTCGCCAAAGGCCAAAGGACAAGCGGAAATTACCCTGCGGTGGACGCAAGAAGAGAGCAATGCTTCGGAATAATCCGCGCGTTTAGAAACCTCCAATTTTTGGATTACCTTTTCATCGCAAGCCAACTCTATATCTCGACAAAGGAAAAGATAAGCGACCCACATCAACGGGTGAAACCAGTACACGCAAAGGAGCAAAAAACCAAGAGGTTTCCAGTAATGATCCCCCCGCTGAATGTGCGCCTGCTCATGAGCGATGACCAAATCCAAACACCCTTCGTCGATTCGGAACGGAAGATAGATCTTCGGCCGAAATACGCCCAGTACAAAGGGAGAGATCACTTGCTCGCTTTGAAGGATATTGTCTTTGAAACAAACCGCGGTTTGAACCTTTTTTCGAAGGCGAAGATAACCGACTACCCCGTACAAAACCATAGCCGCCATTCCCAAAATCCAGATCATAGCCAATACGGTGGCAAGGTCCGCGGTGTGCCCGGTGGGCACGGTAACTCCCTCGAAATACCGATCGCCCAAATATTCATTGATCGGCTGGTCCACCGCATCCAGACCGCTTTGGATATAAGGTCTGGAAACATACCGGGTGGTATCGATGGTTTCACGGCTGGGAAGAAGGCTAAAGACGCTTTCAATGGAAAAAGGACAAAGTAACCGGATCCCCACCAATCCCCAAAGAAAAACCCGGATCCATTTGGGCGCCTTTTTCAATAGAAGCCGTAAAGCCAAAACCGCCAGCACCAGCCAGCCCGCCGATATCCCCATATTGACGACGCGCACAAAGCTATCACTCATGTTCCTCCTCCTTTCGGAACTGATCGATCATTTTTTGTACCTCGTCCATCTCCTTTTTGGAGATCTTTCTCCCCCGGGAAAACGCGGCGATAAAGGCCGGAAGAGAACCTTCGAATTTCTTTTCCAATAGCTCATCAATCTCCGCCGCCTGAATTTCCTCCTTGCTGACTAATGAAGTCACCACCGTATTTTCGTTTTTTAACACTCCTCGTTCGGAAAGGCGTTTCATCACCGTGTAGGTGGTAGTGGGTTTCCATCCAAGCTTTTCTTTGCACAGTTTCACAAGCTCGCTGCTCTTTACCGGCTCATGCTCCCATAAAATGAGACAAAAACGATATTCGCTCTCAAAGACTTTCGGGGTTTCCATATTTTCTCACCTCTCTTTAATCTAATGCGTTAGAGTACATACTTAGTCTAACCTATTAGAGTAAATATGTCAACCCCCTTTTTTCATTTCATAAAAAAGAGCCCTTCGCCCAAAAGGCAAAGAGCGCTTTTCTAATCTCCTTCAAACCGATACCCAACTCCCCTTAGCGTTACAATCCGGTTCCCATAAGGGGCAATATTTTGCCGCAGCCGCTTAATATGAGTATCCAAAGTCCGTTCGTCGCCGGAAAAATCGTACCCCCAAACATTGGTAATCAATTTTTCCCGGGTTAACGCAACGTTTTTATTTTTTGCCAGAAAAAACAAAAGATCGTATTCCTTCGGGGAAAGGGAAATTTTTTTACCGTCAATGGTAACGATCCGACCGGTAAAATCAATTTTGATTCCGCCGTACACAGCGATTTTGTGGTTGTTGATATCCAGCGTCCCCCGTTTCAATATGGCGCGAATCCGCAACATAAGTTCCCGCGGGGAAAAAGGCTTGACCACATAATCATCCGCCCCTACCTCGAAGCCATGGATCCGATCCTCTTCCTCGACTCGAGCGCTGAGAATAATGATGGGGACGCCGCTCATTTTACGAATTTCCGAAATCGCTTCATATCCGGAAATTCCGGGAAGCATCAAATCCATGATAACCGCGTCAAATGCCTCTTTTCGACAATAAAGAACGGCCTGCTCCCCCGTGGAAGCTTCCTTGGTTTCGTAACCCTCCCGTTGAGCATATCGCCGAACGACTTCCCGAACCCTTTGTTCGTCATCTACGATCAATATTTTTGCCATTTTTTCACCTGCTCGCTGCTTTTGTCGAAGTTTTTCGCAAAAATAACAATTCTGTCCTTATATTATCATAGTTTTCAGAAAAAGTAAACTATAAATAACAGCAAATTTGCTTCCTTTCCTCTTTCTCTTGACATCGGTCTTAAAATAAGCTACTGTTAAAAAAAGGAGGGAGAATTTTGTTTTCAGAGAAGATTTATCAGGACATGGATTTTACCGGCGCCATTTTACAAGAAGATGTGTTGGAAGATATCGTCTTTACGCGCTGCTCTTTTCGAGAAGCGGATATGACGGATTTGGTGATCCGCCGCTGCCGATTCGATCACTGTCTTTTTTTCAGCGCCGGCTTAAACGGAATCTCCGTTTCCAACTCGGCGTTTTTGAACTGTGATTTTCAGTTTGCCGATTTGTTCGCCGCCGATTTTACCGATTGCAAAATGACAGGTTCCCTATTTTCCAACACTGACTGCGCCACCGTAGGGATATTTGGCGGAGACTGGTCTTATACCGACCTCTCCCACCAGGATTTTCGAAAACGAAAACTGGAAAATATTGATTTTTCTTATTCCAATTTGGCGGAAACGGATTTTACCGGCGCAACATTTAAAAACTGCCAATTGGATTTTGCCGATCTTCGGGGGACGATATTAGAGCAGTGTGATTTTCGGGAGTCTGTTTTATCCAATATTGATGTAACGGCGGCCCGTTGGAAAAACGCAAAAATCCATTTCGATCAGGCGGAAGTATTTGCTTTGGCTTTCGGAGTACAATGTTATTAAGGAGTGCTTATGCAGCAACAAAACGAAACAAAAGAAAGATGCGTTCTAATTTGCGCGGATACGGGGGCTTTTGATTCCGACCTCTCTACAAAAGAACTTTCCGCTTTGGTAGAAGCGACAGGAGCGGAAACAGCGGGAATTTTTATTCAAGTTCGGGATAATCTCGACGGCGCTACCTACATCGGCAAAGGAAAGTTGGAAGAAGTGCGTCGTTTTTGCGAGCAAAACGACTGTACCGTTTTAATTGCCGACCATGAGCTGACGGGATCGCAGCTTCGAAACATAGAGGAAATTACCCATGTTCCGGTCATCGACCGAACCATGCTGATTTTAGACATTTTCGCGCTGCGCGCGAAAAGCCGGGAAGGAAAGCTCCAGGTGGAGTTGGCCCAGCAAAAATACCTTTTGCCCCGACTGATCGGCTTGGGAAATGTCCTATCCCGGCAGGGAGGCGGTATCGGCACCAGAGGTCCCGGCGAAACGAAGTTAGAGTCCGACCGGCGACATATCCGACGCCGGATTCATACCCTGAGCCGCGAGCTGGAAGAGCTCAAGAAAAAACGGGCTCTCATCGGAAAACGGCGAAAGAAAAACGAAATCCCCATCATCGCCGTCGTCGGCTACACCAACGTGGGAAAATCCACTCTGCTTAACTACCTGACCAAAGCCAACGCTTACGTTCAAGATCAACTTTTCGCTACCTTGGATCCCACAGCCCGAGAGCTGTTTCTCCCAAACGGCCAAAAAACCGTAATAATTGATACCGTAGGGCTGCTCCAACGTCTTCCCCATGAGTTGATCGAAGCCTTTCATTCCACGCTGGAAGTTGCCTCCGACGCCGATGTCATTTTAAAAGTTTGCGACTATACCGACCCCAACGCCTCGACGCAGCTTGCCGTTACCCAGTCTGTATTGGACGAGCTGGGATGCGACGGAATCCCTTCCATTACCGTGTATAATAAGACGGATTGTTTAACAATGCCTATTCCCCAAAGCTCCGACCGAAGCGTATTTATCTCCGCGAAAGACGGTTATGGCGTAAATCGGCTGTTACAGGCAGTGGAAAAAGCCCTTGCCCATCGGATGCGGGAATATGTGCTGTATCTTCCTTACGAAGAAACCGCTCTTTTAAATACCCTTCGGAAGAACGGAACCATTACCGATCTTTTATACGAAAACGATGGCATTTTTGTCCGAGCGATAGTGGATAACAAGCTGGAAAAGCAATTGGCGCCTTTCCAAAAAAAGAATTTTGCCAAATCCCGGAATATCACCTGAAATTTTTTCCTGAATTGAACGCTTCCTTTTGGTTCATACTGATAGCAAGGATGAACAAAGGGGGCGTTTTCTTGTCCTATTATCATAAGGTGGAAATCTGCGGAATCAATACCGCAAAGTTAACGGTGCTGAAAGAAAAAGAAAAAATGGAGCTGCTTCGGGCGATGAAGGAAGGCGATCCTAACGCCAGGGAAAAGCTCATCAACGGAAATCTTCGGCTTGTGCTAAGCGTCATTCAGCGTTTTACCAACCGAGGAGAAAATTTGGACGATCTGTTCCAAATCGGCTGTATCGGGCTAATGAAAGCCATCGATCATTTTGATATTTCCCAGCCGGTAAAATTTTCCACTTACGCAGTACCTATGATTGTTGGAGAGATAAGACGTTACCTTCGGGACTACAACCCGGTGCGGGTGAGCCGTTCTCTGAAGGATACTGCCTACAAGGCCATGCAAACCAAAGAGCGACTGACCGAACGATTGAACCGGGAACCTACCATTATGGAAATTTCCAAGGAAATGAAGCTGCCAAAACATCAAGTGGTGATGGCGTTGGAATCCATTGTGGACCCGGTTTCCCTCTATGAACCCATCTTTTCCGAAACCGGAGATACGATCTATGTGATGGACCAGATTTCCGGAAGCGACGACGAGCAAAGCTGGATTGGAGAAATGGCCATCAAAGAAGCCCTCTCCGCTTTAAACGAACGAGAAAAAAAGATTATCGCGCTGCGCTTTTTCCAAGGCAAGACCCAAGTAGAGGTATCCCAGGAAATCGGCATTTCACAAGCGCAGGTCTCAAGGCTGGAGAAAAGCGCCTTAGCCAAAGTCAAAGGGGAAAAATAAGAAAAACCGCCTGATTGGCGGTTTTTTGATGTAAAAAAGCCCCAGGTCTCCCCGCGGCTGAATTTTTGGTCTGCGCACCGGGTAAAAGCGGTATTCCGGCCCTTTTACCCGATGTCAGTTCGGACTTCTTCGTCCTTAGTACTCTTTTATTATATGCGAAGGACGTGACAAAATGTGGGATTTTATTTGCACAAAAAGGAAAAATTCAAAAAACATTTTGTAAACGATCAGCCAACCTTTTTCATACCCGGCTTTTCCCTCAACGGGGAAACCACGATCCTCCCCCGCCGCTTTTTTAGCCGCATCTCCTCCCGCTTCACCGTTATCCCCGCAAAAGCACAGGCAAACAACACGGCGAATAAAAGCATACCCAAAGAGCCGAACAGCGGATGGGCATGCAGCATCATGATCTTTCCATGAAGCCCCCGTTCCAAAAACAGCAAAAGCAAGCTTGCGCCCACACATACCAAACTCTTTCCCAAAGACAACCGAAACACCTTTCCAATTAACTTCGCATATACCTTAAACGCCAGATATCCGGAAAGGAACAATCCGCATACACCGTAAAGGATCCAAAACCCGTTCATACTCTGCCTCCTGTATCTATTTTGAAAAAAGAACATTTGTTCTGAATTTAGAATACAGGATTTTTTTCCTTTTGTCAACCTTTTTTCTAAAAAAAGAAACGGCACAGCATAAACTGTACCGTTTTTTGTACTCTTAATCGCTGACATGCTGACCGGTCAAAGAATACTCTACCCATTCCGCGATATTGACGGCATGGTCTCCAATCCGTTCGAAGTATTTGGCAATCATCAAAAGATCCACACAAAATTCCCCGTTGGCTTTATCCTGACCAATGAGTTCAATGAGTTCTTTTTTGATCTCATCAAACAAGCCGTCTACAATATCGTCATCGGCAATCACCTTTCGGACCAGCTTTAAATCCTTCGTGACGAAGGACTCCACACTTTCGCTCACCATACGCACAGTCTGGTTTGCCATTTCGGTGATCCGCGCCCCGTATTGCCGATGGCCTTCGCTGATAAACTTGGTAATTTCCGCGATATCGGATGCCTGGTCTCCAATCCGCTCCATATCGGAGATCATTTTGAGCGCCGAGGAAACGGTCCGAAGATCCCTCGCTACCGGCTGCTGCTGCAACAAAAGGCGCATACATAAGGCTTCGATCTCCCGCTCCTTCTCGTCGATTTTTCGATCTGTCTCAAACACTTTGGTGCTCAAAGAAGGATCGTTTTCCAAAAGCGCTTTTACCGAAGCGGCAATAGCAGCTTCGCAAAGGGATCCCATACGGGTCAATTCCACATTCAACTGTTCCAGTTGTTCATCAAAATGGTTTCGCATTATCCAAACCTCCCGGTAATATAATCTTCGGTGCGCTGATCCTTCGGGAAGGAAAACAGCTGCTCTGTCTCATTGTACTCAATGACCTCTCCCAAAAGGAAAAAGGCGGTGCGGTCGGAAATACGAGCGGCCTGCTGCATATTGTGGGTTACCATAATAATGGTATATTCCTTTTTCAGCTCCAAAGCCAGATCCTCGATCTTGGAAGTGGAGATGGGATCCAACGCGCTGGTAGGCTCATCCATCAGAAGGACCTCCGGCGAAACCGCCAACGCTCTGGCAATGCATAAACGCTGTTGCTGACCGCCGGAAAGACCGAGAGCGCTCTTTTTTAACCGGTCTTTGACCTCGTCCCAGATGGCGGCGTTTCGCAAGGATTTCTCGACAATGTCATCCAGCTGGGATTTGTTGTGCACCCCATGGGTTCGAGGGCCGTAAGCGATGTTGTCGTAAACGCTCATTGGAAAGGGATTGGGCTTTTGAAACACCATACCCACTCGCTTACGCAAAAGATTTACGTCCATACCGCCGAAAATGCTTTCTCCATCCAATAAGACATCGCCGGTAATTTTACATCCTTCAATCAAATCGTTCATACGGTTCAGCGTCTTGATGAGAGTGGATTTTCCACAACCGGAGGGGCCGATAAAGGCAGTGATTTCATTTTGAGGAATTTCCAGATTGATTCCTTTCAGCGCTTTGAATTCGCCGTAATATAATTCCAGATTCCGAATTGAAAATTTGCTCATGTTAAGACCCTTTCGTCAATTTTTTTGCGATCAGAGAAGAGAGCGCGTTAATCAACGCCACCAGCACCAGAAGAACTACCGCGGTGCCATACGCTTCCTCCATATAAAGTCCTTCCGACAACAGCGCGTACATATGAACCGCCAAGGTTCTTCCGGAACGGAAAAGCCCCTTGGGTACCACCGGCGCGGTTCCCGCCGTAAAAATCAAAGCCGCGCTCTCCCCTACAATTCTGCCGATAGCCAAAATGATACCGGAAAGGATTCCCGGCATGGCGGCCGGAAGAATGATGGAGAAAATGGTCCGAAGTTTTCCGGCCCCCAGTCCGAAACTGCCTTCCCGATAGGAATCGGGAACCGCTTTTAACGCTTCCTCGGTGGTCCGCATAATTAGCGGTAAAATCATAATCGCCAAAGTTAAAGCTCCGCCCAAAAGGCTGTAAGACCATTTTAAAGCGATAACAAAAAGCAAAAAGCCAAACAATCCATATACAATGGATGGAATTCCGGAAAGCGTCTCCGTAGTAATCCGGACCGCCGCCACCAGTCTGCTTCCCCTTTTCGCATACTCCACCAGATAAATAGCGGAGCAAACGCCTACAGGCACCGCAATCAAAAGCGTCAGCACCGTGATCCAGATGGTGTTAATCAGCGCCGGCATCATGGACGCGTTTTCGCTGTTGTATTCCCAAGCGAACAAAGAAGGCGTAATGTTGGGAATTCCCTTGATTAAAATGTAAGAGATCAAAAAGATGAGAATTCCTACGGTAATCAAGGCGGACAGCATCACCAAAAGAGCTACCACCGCCGAGCCTGGATGCCGCTTGTAGTTAATAAGGCGTTGTTTTAAAGAGGTTTGGTTGACTCCTTTTACCCCTTCCATATCATTTCTCCTTTCGATTCAATGCCGAAAAGCAGAGATTGATAATCAAAATAAAGACGAACAGCACCACCGCGGTGGCGATCAGCGCGTCCCGATGCAAATCGGTGGCGTAAGCCATCTCCAGTACAATGTTAGCGGTCAAAGTCCGCACGCCGCTTAAGATGCTCTCGGGAATGATGGGCTGGTTTCCGGCAATCATCACTACCGCCATGGTTTCTCCAATCGCCCGTCCAATCCCTAAGATCACTCCCGCCAGCACACCGGATTTGGCAGCCGGCAAGACCGTCTTAAAGATGCTCCGTTCGTGGGTCGCTCCTAAGGCCAAAGACCCTTCGTAATAAGCGTCGGGAACCGCCCGGATCGCCGCTTCCGAAACGCCGATGATCGTCGGCAAAATCATGATCCCCAAAAGGAGGGAAGCGGTAAGCACTCCCTTTCCGCTTCCAAAAAGGTCTAACAGCATGGGCACCAAAACCACCAATCCGAAAAAGCCGTAAACGATGGATGGAATTCCCGCCAAAAGCTCAATCACCGGCTTTAAAATTCGATATAACTTTTTGGGACAGTACTTTGCCATGAACACGGCGCAAAGAATTCCAATGGGAACCCCCACTAAAATCGCGCCGGCGGTCACATAAATACTGCCGATAATCATAGGAAAGATGCCGAATTCTCCCGCCGAAGGTTTCCAAGTCGTTCCCAGCAGGAAATCAAAAACACCAATTTCCGCGATTGCCGGAATCCCATTGGCGAACATAAAGACGCAAATCAGCAATACCGATAAAATCGACACGCAAGCCATAAGTAAAAAGAGGATGTGCATCAACGTTTCCATTACTTTTTTCATGCTTTACTCCTCACAAAGGCGAGACCGTAATCCGGCCCCGCCTTTTGGATTCTTTTGATCTACCCAAGATAAATCGGTTTTATTGAATTTCGGACCAATCAGTGATTTCGCCAAGGTAAATCTTCTGGATTTGCTCCGAGGTCATATTTTCGGTGGGGTTTTCGTTATTGACGATGACCGCAATACCGTCCATAGCGATCTGGGTAGAAGTAAGACCCTGATCCAGCTCGCTTTGAGAAACCTCTCTGGAAGCCATTCCGATATCGCATACGCCTTCAATCGCCGCGGTCATACCGGCGCTGGAACCGGTCTGCTGGATCTCGATGGTCACATCGGGGTTCAAAGCCTTATACGCTTCAGCCAGCTTTTCCATCACCGGGGAAACCGAAGTGGAACCGCCGAGAGTGATGTTGCCGCTGAGTCCCCCTGCGGTGTAGCTTCCTTGCGGCGTCACGCTGATATAGCCTTCCTCATCGATGATCGCCTGTCCTTCCTCGCTGAGAATGAAGGTGACAAAATCGGAAGCGACCTCGCTTAACCCTTCTTTCGTCGCGATGTTAAAGGGACGAGAAATGGTGTAGGTCCCATTTTTTACGTTTTCCGTCGTGGGTTCCACACCGTCTACCGAAACCGCTTTTACATTATCCTGTAAGCTTCCGAGGGAGATGTACCCAATAGCGTTTTTATTTCCTTCTACCGTAGTCATCATAACCGAGGTGCTGTTGGTGGCTTCCGCCGTCGGGATGGTCGCGTCGTTTTCATCGGCGTCCACAATTCCCAAAAGCTCTACAAAGGCGCTCCGGGTACCGGAACCTTCTTCTCTGGCGATAACTGCGATCTTTCCGCTCATTCCTGTGGTCTCTTCACCCGAAGAATCTTGTTCCACCGTCGAAGAGGAATTGTTGGCGGAAGAACTGCTGGAACTTCCGTTATCATTTCCGCAGCTTACCATTGCGGAGGCGGCCATAACCAAGGTCAGGGCCAGTGCAAACATCTTTTTCATTTTCATACTTGATTTCTCCTTTTCTGAATTACGAGGTCAGTATACCAACCCTTTGCAAAAAGTAACGTCCTGTAATTGTAAAATCCAAGTAAAATCCAATTTGGATTAGCCTTTCCCTCTTTTTCGTCAAATATGCAAAAAGAAATCAGATTTTATAAGAAATATATAAAATATCTTTACAAATTTACATGATATATATATAATATAATTAAAGACTTCGCTCGCATTTTCTCCTGTTTTGTAAAAAGGAGCGCCAAATGAAAAAGAAAAAGATTCTTGTTTTCGCCGCGCTGTACCTAATTTTCCTCTCTTTCGCCGCAGGAGGTTACCTTTTCTATCGAAAACAAATCGCCCCGAAGAATATGGATGAATGGATCCATAAAGAATTTTCCCCGGTTGTTCGGATCGAACAGGACGACGATCTCCATATGAACTTTGAAGGTCTGATGCGCGGCGCCGCTGTCATCGCGTTAGTAACACCCGTAGACGATGTCAGCGAAGAAAGGACTCGCCTGATCCACCCTTCGGGACTTACGGGTTCTCATGTGTATTCCCTCAGAACGGTACGGGTTTTAAAATATTTTAAAAACGAAGGAAACTGGAACGAAACCTTTACCATGGCGGAACTCTGCGGTCTTGCCAAAATAAAAGAAAGCGACGAACGCCCCAGCCTGATTTTGCTGGGAAACAATTTCCCTATGGCTTTGGGGAACACCTATCTTGTGTTTTTACAGGCAACGTCCTTATACGTATATCCCATGACTTTAGACAATACCAACAGCACCTTCCATTTAGACATACTGAAACTGAATGTAGAGCTGGACATCTGTATCCAGTCCCTTTACCAGCTTGGATTGCTCACCGGTGCCGCCACCGAGTCTCCCGCCAAAGAAGCGTTGGACGCTTTTTGTCAGTCCAAACGCTTTCTGCGCTCAAGCAGCGAACAAGCCGTCCCATACCTTGCCTTAGACGGCTGGGAATCCATCTCCATCGACACTGAATACACTGCTCTTTTTATGGAAGCGACCCTTTGGTATTTAGAGACCGAGACCGGCTATCTGTTCCGGCTTGGGGAGCTTCTATACGAATATGAGGAATAGAAAATATAAAAAAGAAATTCTTATTGATTTTTATATATATTCTATAATATTTATTATAAAATTCGAAAGGAGTACAAGCTAATGAACAGAGAAGAAAAAAGGAAAAAGGAAATCTAAAAAAGTATCTTCTTTTCTTTTTACTGGCCCTATTGTCAGCAGTTCACTCTCCTGTCTCTATGACAGCTGATGTAACCTTAGCGCAAGCCTTATTTCCCACAGGACATGTTACATACAGTTGCTCAGCGCCCACCTTGGAGATTATTCTGCTACGTTAAATACCGCTGTGAGCCGGTGGAACTCAGCGCGAATGACCTATAATTGCTATGCTAACTATGGCCTGACTTCAAGCTTATCGGATACGGATATCACTGTTTCCTTTACTTCAACACCCTTAGATTTTTCTACGTTAGGCCATGTGAGTTTATGGGCTACGGATCCTTATGGTGAGCCATATCAAATAGAAGATATGACAGATACGGCAACCGTAAACTTCGGATTTCTCTATGTATATCCGTCCGTTATTGAAGGTTTCATGGAATCCAATGATACCGCTGATCCAGGAGACCTTGATCCATATATATTAAAAACCACCGTGCATAAATTCGGGCATGTTTTAGGTCTTGCCCATCCCGTTAGTACAGAAAGTTTTGTGATGCAGTCCGGATTACTCACTCTAACTGTCCCAACAAACTATGATAAATTAGATCTCCATAATCAATGGTGTGATTGAGAGGGAATAAATGATGATGATGCAATATATTCGAAAAAGAAAAATTTTGACTGTTTCACTCATCCTTTTTTTCATCCTTGCCTTGATAACGATCGGTTATCTTTTCTATCGAAAACAAATCGCCCCGAAGACCATGCGGGAGATGATGGAACGAATTTATCCCGTGGTCACCGTGCGCGACCAGTCTGATCGGGAAATGCCAAGCTACGACCAGCTCACACAACGCGCCTATGCCATAGCGATCGTGACTCCTTTCGACGACCTGACAAAAGAAAACAGCTTTGGCTTATCCCAAAGCTGGACATCCTATCCCGCGGCACATTCCACCCGAAGAGTTCAGGCAATCCAATACTTCAAAAATACAAAGGCGTTGGAAAGCACCCTCAGTATCACTGAAAAATGCGGGATTACGGATATTGAGCTCTATTTCTCCGCCCCAGATACTCTTTCCAAACGCGGCGGTCTCGTTGTACTCAACGGCTGTTACCCCATGCAGAAAGGAAATACTTATCTGGTTTTCTTTACTAAAACAAGTTACGGCTATCCGGTAAGCGAAACTATGCTGGATTTGACATGGTTTCGTTTAAACCAACGGCTTGATGTGGGACTAAACGCTTTATATCATCTGAACCTTTTTTCCGGTACCGCCACCGAAAAAGAAATATTGGGCCATTTTTTAGCCGCTGTCTCCCTTCCCGTCTCCGAGGAGTCATCCGCCTCATACCTCGCCTTAGACGGCTGGGAATCCATCTCCATCGACACCGAATACACCGACCCTTTTATGGAAGCGACCCTTTGGTATTTAAAGACCGAGACCGGCTATCTGTTCCGGCTTGGGGAACTTCTATACGAATATGAAAAATAGCAAAAATGCCGCCCCTTTCGGGACGGCATTTTTCTATTCTTCCGAGGAAAGAATTTCCTCTGCTTTTTCTTCGGTGATGGCTTTACATTTCACCATGCGGTCCAAAACCTGCTGCATACGCTCTTTGGCCAACGTCGGGCTGACATCCAAAGAGTACGCCGACGGCGCGTTGGGAAGCCCCGCCAGCATCACCGCTTCATACTCGGTCAATTCCTCTGGCGTTTTTCCGTAATACCCCTGCGCCGCGTCGTAAAGGCCGTAATAGCCGCTCCCAAAATAGATGGTATTGATATACAGCTCGAAAATCTCCTCTTTACTGCAAAGCTTTTCCAGCTCCAGCGCGGCGAACACCTCGGCAAACTTCCGTTCCATCTTCTTTTCCTGGGTAAAATACTGGTTTTTCATCAGCTGCTGGGTGATGGTGCTTCCCCCTTCCACAAAAGACAAAGTCCGAACGTCGTTCCATACCGCCCGGGCAATGGCGAAAAAATCCACCCCGTGATGGGAGAAAAACCGCTTGTCCTCCACCGAAATGACGGCGTCGATGTATATTTCCGGCAGCTCCTCATAGGAAACGAAGTGCTCCTGATCTCGAAGCGACTCCACCAAAACATCTATGGGTACCGCTTCTACCGCGTCCCGGTACATTCGATACCCCTTGGTTCCAAATATAACGCCGATGACAAAGCAACCTGCAAACAGCAATATGGCAACAGCCAAAAGGCCCTTGCCGATTCCTTTTATGACCTTTTTCATTTGATTTCCTCCCCTAAGATCCTTTTTCCGGATCCACAAAAACCGCGCCCTTTTGACGCCGGTTACACAAAAGGCCCGCTAAAAAGCGGGCGCTTTTTTACCATGTGATTTGAAATAATTCCTCAAAGGTGCGATGCGCAATCTGTTCCCGTTCCCCGTCGGTAAGAGGAATCGCCATAAACCGCTCCAATTCCTCCGTGGGAGTCCACATAGGAAAATCGGTGCCGAACATAAAGCGCTCCGCCCCATAATGATGGATCAGCTCCGCCGCCTTCTCTTTCGAGATAAACGCAAGGCTGGAGGAGGTGTCGAAGTAGATGTTCTCCTTATCCTTTAACGCCTCGTAAGCGTCATCCCAGACCCGGTAACCACCGAAATGCGCGGCGACGCAAACCATCTTCGGAAACCGCTCTACCACTTTTCTTAACCGTCCCGGCGCAGAATAGGTGTACCGGTTGTCTCCCATATGAAACAGCGCGGGAATCCCCCGCTCCTCCAAAATCGCGTAGGTGGGAAACAGCTTTTCATCGTTGATGTTGCAAAGTTGAAAATCGGGATGGAATTTGATTCCCCGAAGTCCCGCGTTCATCACCCGATCGATCTCTTTTTCCACTTCGACGTAATCCGGATTCAGCGAAGCAAACCCTAAAAATTCGGGATGCTTTTGGCATTCGCCAATGATGAAATCGTTGATGGCCTCCACCTGTGACGCCTTGGTCGCCACCGAACAAACCAAAAATTTTTGGATCCCCGCTTCTTTTCCCTTTTCTAACAACGCTTCCGAAGAACCCATTTCATCCATAGGAATATCGTAAAAGGCGCCGATATTTTTCGTCGCCTTCTCTACAATCTTCTGCGGAAAAATATGGGTATGGGCGTCCGCTAATTTGAACATCTTCCTTCGTCCCTTCTTATCCATTCCATTTTTTATCTATTTTTTGTCCGGCGATACGGCCGGATAAACCATACCGAGTAAAAAGCCGTCGTACTCGTATTAGAGGGCGTAAGTAAAGAGGGTTTTCTCCTCTAAATCCTTTACGGTGAACACGCCGTCTTCATAGACCATATAGCTCGCAATCCCATCGCCTTTGGGGATGGAAACCGAACCGGGATTCAAATAAGTAAATCCATCGCCGAACGCCTCGCAAACATGGACATGCGTGTGACCATGAAGAAGCACGTCCCCTTTTTTCAGCTTGGGAGGATTCTCGGTGTTGTAAAGATGGCCATGGGTAACAAAGATCATTTTCCCCTCAAGCCACATTACCATGTAATCCGCCATCACCGGGAATTCCAGCACCATCTGATCCACTTCCGCCTCGCAATTTCCCCGAACACAGAGGATCTCGTTTTGCTTCTCGTTGAGCAGATCGATGACCTTTTTGGGATCGTAGCCCTTCGGTAAATCATTTCGCGGGCCATGATACAAAAGATCCCCCAATAAAATCAATTTCTCCGCCTTCTCTTTCTCATAAAGGGAAAGCATCTTCTCGCAATAGTAAGCGGAGCCATGAATATCCGAAGCAATCATCAGTTTCATCATTGCATCTCCTTTTCTTTTTTCTTATTGTAACACGAAGAAATTCTTTTTGCAATCGATGTTTTTAGACAAACAGTTTTTCCCTCTCCCTCGCATAAGAATAAACCAAAGGAGGATTTGTATGACTGTTCATTTTATTCAAGAAATCTTATCCGGGATTTTGCTTTTAGCCCTCCACCTGGATCGGCAAAGCAATTTTCCGAAGCCGCTCACCCAAAAGCAGGAAAAGGAATGCTTCGAGCGAATGAAGATGGGAGACAAAAAAGCCAGAGACGAGCTCATCGAACATAATCTCCGTTTGGTAGCTCATATCGCGAAAAAATACCAAAGCGATAAAACGGAACAGGAGGATCTCATCTCCATTGGCACCATCGGGCTCATCAAGGCGGTAGAAACCTATTCTCCCGACAAAGGCATCCGCTTTGCTACTTACGGCGCAAGGTGCATCCAAAATGAAGTGCTGATGTACTATCGTTCCTTAAAAAAGAGCGGCAATGAATGTTCCATCAACGATCCCATCGAAACCGACAAGGATGGAAATCCACTAACTTTGATGGAGCTTTTGGCCGACGAGAAGGATTTGAGCGAAATGGTAGATCAAAAACTCCGCGCCGAACAGTTAAACCGTTTGATTATCAAAAAGTTATCGCCTCGGGAACGACTGATTGTTACCCTCCGCTACGGATTAGGCGGCAGGGTCCCCAAAACCCAACGGGAAATCGCAAAACAGCTTGGAATTTCCCGCTCCTACATTAGCCGCATCGAGAAAAAATCCCTGGAAAAACTTCGAAGCGAAATGGAAAAAGCGAGTGCTTCCTAAGTACGGAACGACATAAAAACGCCGTTGTCTTGATCGTTTTCGCTCAAATTCATAAGCGCTCCTCGGATTTCGTTTGTACTTATCGCCGTATCCTCAATATCGTTTCGTTTGTTCAATTTCGGATATCTTTAAATCCCCTTATGTAGTTTTTTTCTACACAAGGGGATTTTCGTCTGTCATCCGTTTTTACGAGAACAGTTCTAACGCATACCTTTTTAACTAACCGCCCTACGATTCCATTTTCGCGAATTCCTGCGCGATCAGGCTCGCCACCGTCTGAAGCTGGTAAGGATGCCCTGTCTGGGTATGAGAAGAGGCAAAGAGAAGCACCTCGTCAATAAACGGCGGATACGCTTTTTTCTCCCCGGACACCATCCAAATCCGCGGCGCTTTTAACTTTTCGGACAATCCTCTTAGATCCGGATACTCGAAATAAGAGCCGGTACAGGAAAAAACAACAATTAAATTTTCTGACCCGGCGGACAAAATGTACTCCATCTGCTGAGGATAGGAAAAATTGGTATAAACCTGTTTTCCGAGCATTAACAGATCGCATTGCAGGTCAATGGCGGCGGCTTCCGCCTTCAACAATCCGAAAACCGCCACCTGCTGATATCGGGCGATCTCCTCGCACAGCTTGGAGATTTTCGCAGGATCTACCGAACGGCGGACCAGTTCAACGCTTCGAACAATTTCGTTCGCGGTAAGATCTATCCGCTCGTCTCGGGTTCGCGCTTGGGGAAACGTTTCAAATTCCGTAGAAGGCACCGCCAAGATTTTCCGAAGCTCCGCATAATTGTCCAACCCTATTTCCTTGCAAAAACGGGAAACGGAACTGATAGAAACGTGGCAAGCATGCGCCAAATCGGTAATCCCCATATTATGCATTGTATCAAGATGATCCAAAACAAAACGGGCGATCATACTATTGGTGGAGCCTTTTTTTTCGCTGGTAACAACACTTAAAAAGGTTACTGGAAATTTACCGTAAATCATGGCTTTCTCCTTGGAAAACAAAAATCTAAATTATTATACCACAAATTTCCAAAATTTGGAAATTTATAGATATTTTTATCCAAATGTGCTAACCTGAATCTCGAAGAAAGGTCGGGTGAAATCTTTGGGAACGAAAAAATTTCATTACGGAATCCTCGTCGTTGTTCTGTGCGGGTTGGCCGCCAGTTCTATCGGCGTTTGCACCAACTCTGTGGGCGTCTTTTATACGGCGGTATCGGAAGGCCTTCAGGTTTTGCGAGGATCCTTTGCAATTCATGCTACGCTATCTTTGCTTGCAACCGCCGGCATCTCCCTGTTTGTACCCCAGTTGATGAAACGCATCCACTACAAACTGCTTTTGATTTTTGGCGCCGCGATAGCAGTCCTTTCAACGGTAGGTATGGCATTGAGTAATCAGCTTTGGATGTTTTACGTCCTGGGACTGGCACGCGGGATCGGCGCGGGACTTTTTTCCAATGTTCCACTCACCATCATCCTCACCAACTGGTTCCACCAAAAGCATGGTATTGCTACCAGCATCACTTTAAGTTTTAGCGGATTAGCAGGAGCAATTTGTTCTCCTTTGTTAACTTCATCCATTGAAACATTTGGCTGGAGAAACGCCTATTTGATTATGGCGCTCATCATCTTTCTCTTTACGCTTCCAGCCCTTCTTTATCCCTTTACCGCCCGCCCAGAGGACATGGGGCTTTCTCCCTACGGAAAACAAAAAATCAACATGGATTTTCTCACCGGACCTACTTCTTTTTCCTATAAAGCAACTGGTTTTATTTGCTTTTGCGGCTTCGCCCTGCTCCACTCATCGATTTCCGGCATTGCCCAACACTTCACCGGCTTTTCTACGAGCGTAGGAATGACGGCGGAAACTGGAGCGTTGATGATGTCTCTTTCTATGGCGGGAAACATTGTTACCAAGCTCGTCTTGGGCATGCTGAGCGACCGGTTTGGACCGGTAAAATCCAATGTGACGATGATCGTTGCTAACGCGGCCTCTCTCTTGCTTCTCTGGTACGCAAGCACGCAGTCCTACGCTGTGATACTCTACATTGCTTCTTTCTGTTATGGTTCCGTCTATTCGGTAGGTGGCGTAGGAATACCGATATTATGTCGATATCTCTTTGGAGTGGAAAACTATCCGAAAGCGTACGCTATCGCCGGTACGCTCGTTAATGTGGGAAGCGCTCTTGCCCTTCCGCTGATCGGCTATCTGTACGATTTTACCGGAAGCTACCTGAATATGCTTTTAATTGGATTGGTTATTCATGTCGTGGATCTGATATTACTGACCGTCGCATTGAAAAAAAGGCTGAAACGGTCGTGATAATCCCCATTTTACATGGAGGCTTATTATGAAACAAACCGCAATCATTTTAGCGCCGGGATTCGAGGAAGGCGAGGCGTTAACCATCGCCGATATCCTTCGCCGGGCAAACATTTCCTGCGATCTCGTAGGGTTCACCTTTGAAGTCGAAGGAGCGCATCAGATCCTGGTGCGCTGTGACAAACCGTTGGATGAGATGGAGCCAAAGGAATACGATATGGTCATTCTTCCCGGCGGTATTCCCGGGGCAACCAATCTGCGGGACAGCGATCTCACCATAGAGATCCTTCAAAAGATGAATGAATCCGGTAAAAAAGTCGCCGCCATCTGTGCCGCTCCTATCGCGCTGGAACGGGCGGGACTGCTCAAAGGCAAAAATTATACCGCCTACGTGGGCTATGATGAAAAGATCAAAGACGGTCATTACCAAACCGATATCGTTGCCAAAGACCAAAACCTCATCACCAGCCGGGGTCCCGCTACCGCTTACGCCTTCGCTTATGCCCTGGTGGACGAATTAGGCGGCGACAGCCTTGCGGTGAAAAACCGTATGGTCTATTTCAACGCGTTTGAGGAGGTGCAGTAAAATGGCAAAAGCAGCAGTTTTGATGGCGACCGGCTATGAAGAGGGCGAAACCCTTACCATTGTGGATATTCTCCGGCGTGCAGGCGTAGAATGCAACACCTTTATTTTGAAGAGGACCCGTGGGTAACGGGAATGCATGGCATGCAAATCAAAGCCGATCTTCCTTTCGGCGAGGAAGTCAAAAACTATGATGTTTTAGTTCTCCCAGGCGGGCGTCCCGGAGGCGCCAATTTACAAGCCAATCCCGCGGTCATCCAAATGGTTCAGTACTTTGACCAAAACGGAAAATATATCGCGGCAATGTGTTCCGGAACAGTAGTGCTCTCCGACGCCGGCGTCATTACCGGAAAAAGGGTCACCGGCTACACCGGATATGAAGAAAAGCTCATCGGCGGAATCTTCGAACACAAGGTGGTAGTTGCTGACCAAAATCTCATCACCAGCCAGGGTCCCGCCACTCCCTACCCCTTTGCCTACAAAATCGCCGAGGTACTAGGGAAAGATGTATCCCAGCTCAAGGAAAAAATGCTCTATCATTTCGCCAAAGGAAAAGAGGAATAGGAAAATCCCCCGTTTAAACGGGGGATTTTTGTTATTCTACAGATTTTAAGGACTCTACCATATCGATCTTCTTTAAGGAAAAATGAAGCAGCACGTTAACAATCACCGTAAAGAAAAAGGTAATTAACGTCGCGAAAAGGAAGCAGTAAAAGGGAATCTCCGGTGAAAACATGACCGCGTCTACCTCAGCCGTCTGGATCACGAACTTCTCTAAGAAAACCCCCAAAAACAGTCCGAAAAGGGTTCCTATCACAGCGTAAAAGGTGTTTTCCCGGTAGATGTAGGCGGAAACCTCCCTGTCATAAAATCCCAAAACCTTAATGGTAGCAAGCTCCCTGATTCGCTCGTTGACGCTGATATTGACCAGATTGTACATAACAATCAGCGCCAGCGCGCCGGCGGAAAAGATAATCACCCAGACGATCAGATCCAGGCTGCTCATCATTTCGGTAAAGGTTTTGGCTTGCTCCGTAGACATAGAGGAGCCAAGTACATTTTCCGTTTCCAAAAGATCCGCCGCGATCTGCTCCTCGTCGGCTCCCTCATCGAAATTCAAAAGCCTCGCGTTATAGGCTGGCGCATAGCCAAACAAGGATTCATAGAGGGACGGCGTAAAATACACGAAATTCATCGCGTAGTTTTCGGTGATTCCCCCCACCGTCACGGTAAGCCGGCTTCCGTCGGGATTATTGATGGTAAAGGAATCCCCTTCGGAAAGAGAAAGCATCCGGGCAAGCTTTTCGGTAATAATTACCGTATCCTCGTCCCAGGAAATCGGCTTTCCTCCCAACCGCTCTTGTAACACGATATAATCGCTCAGCCTATCGGGATCGGAAATCACCATGGTGGTAATACTCTTGACCGCGTTGCCGGACTGGACATCCATATTCTTTTGCAGTACGGCCATAGAGGAAGAAACGCCGTCAATCTCGGAAATTTTCTGGTCGATTTCTTCCTGCTCCTCTTCGGAAAGATCCTCTTCGGTCACCACAATGGCGTCATACAAAAAGATCTCGCTGTACTGTTTGGGGCCGATAGATGTAATGGAATACCGAAGCCCGAAGCCCGCTAAAATCAAAGCGGTACAGCCGGCGACGCCGATTATTGTCATAGCGCCTCTTCCCTTGTAACGGGAAATGTTACGCAAGGTGACCTTTTGGATAAAATCGATCCGGTTCCAAATTTTCGGAAACCGCTCCCAAAGAACCCGCTTTCCGGCTTTCGGTGTCTTGGGCCGCATAAGCTGGGCGGGGAAGGACTTTAACGCCTTCCGACAGGCAAAATAAGCGGAAACGCCGGTGCAAAGGAAAGCGACGATCAAACATCCCAACGTATAGTCCCAACGGAAAGGCATCAATGTATCCGGGAACACATACATAATCCGGTAGGCATTGATGATAACGGTAGGAAAGAGGCGAAAACCGATGGCAACCCCTACGAAGGTACCGATAAAACTCGCCAAAATGGCATAGCCCAAATACTTCACCATAATGGAACGCCGGCTGTAACCTAATGCCTTGAAGGTACCGATCAGCGTCCGCTGTTCGTCCACCATACGGCTCATGGTGGTTAAGCAGACAAGTCCCGCTACCAGAACAAAGAACACGGGGAATACCTTGGCGATAGCGTCTACCTTCAGCGTATCGCTTTGGTAATCGCTGTAGCCGGGATTATTGTAGCGGTCCCAAATGTAATAGACGGGGAGCGCAAGTTTATTCAGCTCTTTTTCCGCATCATCCAACTCTTTTTGCGCGTCGGCAATCTCCGCGTCAAAAGTGGCTTTGCCGTCTTCGTATTCCGCTAAACCGTCTTCATACTCCGCCTTGCCGTCCATCAGCTGGGCGTAAGCGTCGGCAAGCTCTGCTTTTCCGTCCGCTTCCTCCGTCGCCAGGGTCTCTTCCGCGTCTTTTAAAGCCGCTTCCCCTTCTTCGATCTGCAAAGCGTTCTGGTCTAACGTCTCTTTGGCTTGCTGTAACGCGGCTTTTCCTTCGTAAAAAGAATTTACCGCTTCCCGAATCGGCGAAAGTTCTTCCTCGGCTTGGGCGAGAAGAGCCTCATTGGCGGAAATCTCCTCCTCGATTTTTTCCAGCGCCGTCTCTACGCCGTTTCGATAAGCCGTCTTGTTTTCCGGCTGAGCCCGAAGATAGGACGCCAAAAGTCCGGACAAAGAGGGATCCAACTCCGACGCGGAGGTAAAGAGCGCTTTCACATCTTCCGGATACAAAGACGCGTCGGAAATACTGACATCCGCATATCCGTCTAAAAAGGTTTCAATCTGCCCCAAAAGTGCCTTTTGCGCGTCTATTTTCCCGTAAGCTTCGGAAAGCTCTCCGTCTTTTTGCGCAAGGAGCGCCTCATAGGAAGCGATCTGATCTCCCATCTCCTCTTCGGTCTTTTCAAAAGCCGCAAGCTGCTCCTCGTAGGTCTGGTATCCCTGCTCCAGCTCCGCCTTGGCGTTTTCTAACGTCTCCTTCTCCGACTGGATGGTGGCTTTCGCGTCGGAAATACGGGTATTCAGCTCATCAAGCCCCCGGTAGTAATCGGCAAACCCGTCGTCTAACTCTTTTTTCGCGTCCGCAAGCTCCGCCGCGGCGTCATCCAACTCCTTTTGCCCTTTTTCCTTTTCTTCGTTAAATTCAGCGATTCCCTTATCTAACTCTTCCCGTCCTTCCTCATAAAGGGCGTCGTAACGGGCTTTCGCCAATTCCTCCGACAGCTTCGTAAACCGATCCGTTTCTGTCTCCAAAATATCATCGTATTCATCGGAAAAAGGCGAAACCCCATCCAGGGCGTCCAAAGTCAGATAGACGTCGGTATACACTTCGTAGGAAAACGCCTCGGGAAGCGTCAAGATGAAGGTATCGATCTTACCATCCCCAATGGTACAGTTTCCCCGCTCAAAGTTTACATATAAAGGCGACCGCACGCTTCCCACAATGGTAAACGTCTTTTCCGCCATGCTGTCGTCAATATCTTCCCCGTCGGCGGCCTTCAGCGTAATCTCGGCGCCGATCACCCAATCCTCGGGAAGATATTTCCCGCTCTCGTCGATGACACATTCGTTCGGAGCCGTAGGGTAACGCCCCTCGATCAAAAGGGGCGCGTTGATCTCCTCCTCCGAGAAATTCGAGGACATCACCTTCACAATGGTCTCGCTGTCCTCATTTTGGTACAAAAGGGTCGCCGAATACCCGGCGTAAAGATCTTTGATGCCTCCCGCGTCTTGAATGGTTTGAAGATTGTCTTCATCGATTCCCAAAGTGGAAACCAAATGAAGATCCATCAAATGATGATCCGCGTAATATTTTTCCGCCGTTAAATGCATATCCGGCGCGCAGGCTTTCAATCCGGCAAAAAAGCCGGTCCCAATCGCCACAATCAGTAAAATGGAAAGAAAGCGGGTCTTGGACCGACGGATCTCCCGCAAAAAGTCCTTCAAAAGCGCAGTTTTGATTTTCATATCATCACCACTCGATCTCTTCAATGGGGGTTGGATGCGGATTTAAAACGATCTCGCTCACTTTACTGTTTTTCATATGGATCACCCGGTCCGCCATGGGGGTAATCGCCTGGTTATGGGTAATCAAAATCACCGTCATATTATTTTTCCGGCATGTGTCCTGGAGCAGTTTCAAAATGGTTTTTCCCGTTTGATAATCCAACGCGCCGGTGGGTTCATCGCACAAAAGAAGCTTGGGCTTTTTGGCCAGTGCTCTGGCGATGGAGACCCGCTGCTGCTCCCCGCCGGAAAGCTGGGCGGGAAAATTGGAAAGCCGGTCCCCTAAGCCAACATCTCTCAAAACTTCTTCCGCATCTAAGTAATCCTTTCCGATCTGGGTCGCCAATTCCACGTTTTCCTTGGCGGTCAAATTGGGAACCAGATTGTAAAACTGAAAAACAAAGCCGATGTCATATCGGCGGTATTTGGTCAATTCCTTTTGGGTATACGCGGCGATATTGTTCCCGTCTACCAGAATGGTGCCCTCATCGCAGCTGTCCATGCCGCCCAAGATATTTAAAATGGTGGTTTTCCCGGCGCCGCTGCTTCCTACAATGACCGCAAATTCCCCTTTTTCCACCGTAAAAGAAACGCCGTCAGAGGCCGTAATGGTCACTTCGCCCATTTGGTACCGCTTATAAACCGAGTCTAATGTCACAAACGCAGACATTCCATTCCCTCCTTCGTTAGAACGGGAAAAAGATCTCTTTTTCTATTCTTTTCCTGTTAATTCTATTATAATCTTTTTAAAAATAGAGGTCAAACTTATTTGTTTCTGTTTTCTGAACAATTGAAAAGCTTTTTGTAAATTTCCAAAAAACACGGAAAGCCGGCGTTTTCATAAGAAAAACGCCAGCTTTCCATTAAACGCCGCCAAAACGGAATACAATTCCTACCACAGCCGCAAATGCGATAAAGAAAACGGGATGCACCTTTTTTAACTTCTTTATATTGGTCAATACCAGCAAAAGAACCGCGAAAAGAATCCCCCTAAGATCCAGAGAACCGAAAAAGGCGGAAACGCTGGCAAAAGAAACTGTACCGCTAAAAACAACCACCTTTCCGATATCCGCTGCCGCCGCCGCAATCAGTCCAGCCGACGCGGGACGAAGGCCGTAAAAAGCATAGCGCACATAAGGGTTGTCCTGAAATTTCCGAAGAAAACGGGCGATGATGATAATAATGATAATGGATGGCGCGATCAATCCCAGCGTCGCCACCACGCCGCCGATGACACCGCAGTTTTTAAACCCTACATAGGTCGCCATATTGACGCCGAGAGGACCGGGGGTAGACTCGGAAATAGCGAGCATATTGGTGATATCATCAGGAGTGAACCAATCGTGCCGCACCTGTAACTCATTTAAAAAGGGAAGGGTCGCCAATCCCCCGCCAATCGCGAACAATCCGACCTTGAAAAACTCATAAAACAGCATGGCCAAAGACTCTAAAAGCGCCATTATTTCTTCGCCCCCTTTGCTTTGATCAGCTGGATCCCAAGTCCGGCGGCGCCGGACAATAAAACCAGCAAAATGGGAGAAACCGGGGTTAAGAGCATCAAAAGCCCCACCGCCAAAAATAAGAGCAGCGTCACCTTGTCCACCACCGCGGATTTATAAAGCTTCACCACCGCGTTGATGACCAAAACGCAGACACAGACCCTGATCCCCGCAAAAGCATTGATCACCACCGGAAGTGATGCAAAATTGATGATAAAGGCGGAAATGATACTGATAATGACCAAGGACGGAAAAACGACCCCTAAGGTGGCAAAAATACCTCCCACGATCCCTTTGATCTTATATCCGATGAAGGTCGCCGTATTAACGGCAATAATGCCGGGCGTACACTGTCCAATGGCATAATAGTCCATCAGTTCCTCCTCCGTCGCCCATTTTCGCTTCTCTACCATTTCCTGCTGAAGCATAGGAAGCATGGCGTAACCGCCACCGAAGGTCAATCCGCCGATCCGGGCAAAGATCAAAAACAGATCCAAAATCTCCTTCAAAAAAATCTCTCCTTCTCTTTATTTTCTTTTTTCTTGACCGTTGCCATTGTATCATACCAAAGAAAAAAATACAAGAAGACTATTGACAAAGGATTTTCTTTTGGTTATACTAAGGTCGAACACCCCCCGGGGGTGTAGAGGAGGGTCGCGTATGAAAAAACAAGTTTTCGCTGTAACGGGGATGACCTGCTCCGCATGCAGCGCTCATGTAGAAAAGGCGGTTCAGAAGTTGGAAGGAGTGTCTTCCGCTTCCGTCAGCCTGATGTTAAATCGCTTAACCGTGGAATATGACGAAACGGTGTTATCCGACGAAGCCATTATTTCGGCGGTAGAAAAATCCGGGTATGGCGCTTCGGTGTGGAGCGAATCCGCTCCCAAAAAAGAGGAGGCACCAAAAAAGGATGAAGAATCCAAAGCGCTTTTACACCGTCTTTTGGGATCGCTGATCTTTGCGGTGCCGTTGTTTTACCTTTGTATGGGGCATATGTTTTCCTGGCCGTTGCCTAAGGTATTTTCCGGTATGGAAGGAACCTTTCCTTTGGCTTTTACCCAGTTTTTGCTGCTGCTCCCCATTTTATTCTTGAATTTTACCTTTTTTAAAACCGGCTTCTCTACCCTGTTTCGGGGCAGTCCCAATATGGATTCCCTCATCGCTTTGGGCGCCGGCGCCGCCACCACCTACGGCATTATCACTTTGTACCGTATGGGCGCCCATATGACGGCGGGAGATCTTTCGGGCGCCCATCATCTCGCTATGGAGCTTTACTTTGAATCGGCGGGAATGATCTTAACCCTCATCACACTGGGCAAATATCTGGAAGCGAGAGCCAAGGGAAGAACCGGCGACGCCATCAAAAAGATGATCGCCCTTCGCCCCGATACGGCGACAGTATTGGAAAACGGCGCGGAATCTGTCCGTAAGGTCTCGGATCTTCGACCCGGAGACCGGATCGTTATCAAGGCGGGAGAAACCATCCCGGTAGATGGGATCGTTACCGAGGGAAACGGCAATGTGGATGAATCCGCTTTGACGGGAGAAAGTATTCCCGTATTCAAACATGCCGGCGACCCGGTCACCGGCGCATCGGTCAGCCGTTCCGGATATTTTGTCTTTGAAGCCACCAAGGTGGGAAACGACACCGCCTTATCCAAAATCATCGCCTTGATGGAGGAAGCGGCTTCCTCCAAAGCGCCCATCGCCAAAACCGCCGACAAGATCAGCGGCATTTTCGTCCCCGTCATTATCGGTATCGCCCTTTTGACCTTTATCGCCTGGGCAGTGTTTAACAGCGATCTGACATTGGCGTTCAACAACGCCATCTCGGTTTTGGTCATCTCCTGTCCATGCGCTTTAGGGCTCGCTACCCCTACCGCCATTATGGTGGGAACCGGCCAGGGCGCCAAGTACGGTATTTTGATCAAGAGCGGCGAAGCGCTGGAAACGGCCCATAAAATCAACGCGGTGGTGTTGGATAAAACCGGTACCATTACGTTAGGCCAGCCGAAAGTCACTGACCTTCTGTTACAGCAGGGAGTTTCCCGAAACGATGCCTTGGCTAAAATTGCCGCTGTAGAATCCCGCTCGGAACATCCGTTGGCGGAAGCTCTTACCGCCTACGCCAGGGAGGCGGGGGTCTCTCCCCTTCCCGTTTCGGAATACGGCGCTTTGGCAGGACATGGCGTGTTCGCGGTCGTTGACGGAAAACAGATCCTCGCCGGAAACCGGAAAATGATGGAAGAAGAAAAAGTGGATCTCGCTTCTGTCTCGGATGCGGCGCTCGCCTTTTCCGAGGAGGGAAAAACCCCCTTGTTTTTCGCTGAAGACGGCGTTTTATTCGCCCTCATTTCAGTCAGCGATCCCATCAAGGATGGAAGCATCGACGCGGTGCGGGCATTGCAGGAAAAAAACATCGACGTTTACATGCTCACCGGAGATAACCAGAAAACCGCCGATGCCATCGGCAAAAAAACCGGGATCCGCCATGTGATCTCCGAGGTTCTTCCCGATGAAAAGGAAGCGGTGGTCTCCAAAATCATAAAAGAGGGAAAAACGGTGGCGATGGTGGGCGACGGCATCAACGACGCCCCCGCTCTGGCGAAAGCCAACGTAGGCGTAGCCATCGGCGCCGGTTCCGATATTGCTTTGGAGTCGGCGGATGTGGTACTGGTCAAAAGCGATCTTCGGGACGTTGTCTCTTTGATCGAGCTGAGCAAAGCCATTATCCGAAACATCCGTCAAAACCTCTTTTGGGCTTTATTTTACAACAGCCTCGGCATCCCTATGGCGGCAGGGCTATTTTATCTGCTTTGGCATATTGAACTGGATCCCATGTTCGGCGCCGCGGCCATGAGCTTAAGCTCGGTTTGCGTCGTCACCAACGCCCTGCGCCTCAAACGATTTGTTCCTAAATTTTTTAAGGATACAACCACGAACCCGAACAAAGCCTGCGAAGGAAGCTGCCCTGTTACAGAGAGCTGCCCCGCGGTTTTGGCGGAAGAAAGGAGTACAAAAATGAACAAAGTTATGAAAATTGAAGGTATGATGTGTACCCATTGTCAAAACCGGGTCGCCAAAGCGTTAAACGACATCCCCGGCGTCACCGCCACGGTAGATCTGGAAAACGGCTCCGCTTCTGTGCAGGCGGACAGCAGTGTCAGCGACGAAATGTTAAAAAAAGCGGTGACTGACGCGGGCTACACCGTCGTGTCCATCTCCTAATGAAAGCGGATCGGAAAGCCGTCGAACGGCTGATCAAAACGGCACGTGGACAGCTTGACGGGATCTTAAAGATGATCGAGGAGGATCGGTACTGTATCGATATTTCGAACCAAATCTCCGCGGCGGAGCAGGTCCTGAAAAAGGCCAACCGCGAAGTGCTCAAGGCCCATATGGGAAGCTGTGTCGCCGAAGCGATCCAGCAAAACGGCGGCGAGGAAAAGCTAAACGAATTGTTTACAACCCTGGATAAGCTGCTAAAATAGGAGCGCTATAAAAAAATCCCCCGCTTTAAGCGCGGTGAGATAAGAAAACAAGCAAAAACCCTTAAATCATCGCGTTTATGGACAGCGGGCAAACAGGTTACAAGTGAATAACCAAGCAAAAGGGACGTTATCGAGAGATAGCGTCCCTTTCTGCATACTACGCCGCAGCTTCAAAGAAGTTGTGGCGTTTTT
>CALXGT010000024.1 GCA_944387915.1 uncultured Clostridia bacterium | reverse complement strand
GGTGGTCGCCGACACTCCGATTTTCCGGGCTATGTCGGCGGCGATTGCCCCGGCCGCGTACATGGTCGCGATCTTCTTTCGGTCTTCGAACTCGACGGTCTTGAACTGTTTCGACACATTTTCACCTTCTTTCCGCCCCCCTGGCGGCGTCACCAGAGGTTTCTGTCGGGGTCCCCGTTGGTCTGCTCGACGTCGGGATTGAAGATCACGGTGACGTAGTCGCCGACACGCTTCGCGGAAACGACTTCGACTTCCCACAGAAGATTCAGGGACGATTCTTCCGCAAGTTTCCAAATCAGGTCGATCGCGAAGTCTGCCGTCGCGACCTCGCCGTCCGTGGACACCAGGAAGAACTTCTTCACGTCCAGGCCGTGAGTCTTCGCCACGATGTTTTCAAGCATTTTCCGAATAGTCATTTTCTTCATAACCAGGTCCCCCGCATAAAAAAATTGACTCGGCGAAGGTCGTTGACCTTTGCACAAGTCAATAATAAATCTCGCGAGGGCATAGGGAGAGGAAAATTTTCATTGACAAGTTCGTCCTTTTTTGCTATAATATTCTTGTTGTCTTTCTGACAGCAGAAAAATCCTTGCTCCGATGAGAGATCGGGGCCGAAGTCCGTAAGGAGGTGTTAAAAATGGCAAAAGCAAACGAAAATTACGAGGCGGTTGTCGTTTTCAACTTAAAACAGGGGGAAGAAGCTGTAAAGACCTTGGTAGAACGCTTCTCCGCGCTGATTCAGGAAAACGCGACCTTAGAGTCGGTCGACGAATGGGGCAAAAAGACCCTGGCTTATGAGATCGACGACGAGACGGAAGGTTACTACGTTCTTTACACGTTCAATTCCGTTCCTTCCTTCCCCGCCGAGCTGGAAAGAAGACTGAAGATCACCGACGGTATTCTTCGCTTCCTGGTTGTGGCCAGAGTATAATGGGAGGCAACTATGCTTAACCGCGTTATTTTAATGGGACGTCTGGTGGCGGATCCGGAGCTTCGCCAAACGCCAAACGGCGTTTCGGTAGCGTCTTTCCGTATTGCCGTCGACCGGGATTATCAGTCCAAGACCACCGGCGAACGGCAGGCGGATTTTATTCCCTGCGTTGCCTGGCGGCAGACTGGTGAGTTCATCAGCCGTTATTTCTCAAAAGGTCGGATGATTGCCGTACAGGGGCAGCTTCAGAGCCGCAGCTACGAGGATAAGACCGGCCAAAAACGAACGGCTTACGAAGTAATCGTGGATCAGGCGTATTTTGCGGATTCCCGCCCGAGCGGTCAATCCAGCGACCGGAACGATATTCCGTTTCCCACGGAGCCTCCCCGCTTTGAGGAGCCCCAGAGAGGAAACAGCCTGTCGGTGGGTGATTTCGGGAGTTTTGATGAAGCGGACACCGATGACGGCGATCTGCCGTTTTAATGAATTGGGAAGGAGAACAAAGGGATTATGGATAGAAACAACAGAAACAGAAAGCCCAGAAGAAAAGTTTGCGCTTTCTGTGCGGATAAGGTAGAGAACATCGACTACAAGACCATTGGCAAATACAGCCGGAAAGTTCTGTCCGAGCGGGCGAAAATTATTCCCCGTCGGGTGACCGGTACCTGTGCCCGCCATCAGCGTCAGTTGACTGTTGCGGTAAAACGGGCCCGTCATATCGCTCTTTTACCTTTCGTCAACGACTAAGCGACACAAGGTCCTCCGAAACGCTTCGGAGGACCTTTCTTTTAGACTATGAACCAAGGAATTTTGATTTTGGATCTTCATGGCTTCAATCAGTATCAGGCAAAGGTCTTGATCGACAGCCGGCTTCGTTCCTTTAAAGGCTACCGCATCCGCCTGATCCACGGATATCGAAACGGCAGCGCCCTACAGGAGATGATTCGAAAAACCTATCGAAGTCACCCAAAGATCCTGCGGCTGGAATTGGGACTCAATCCCGGCGAGACCGATTTGGTATTAAAGGAATATTGAAACGCTCCGGAAATTCCGGAGCGTTTTTTTATAATTTCGAACTCTTTAAAGTCTGCCGTTTGGTGCGAATTTCGCTTAAGGATTTTCCAAGCTGTTCCTCACAGCCCTTCAGCACACTGTCCACATAGTCCCCCGCCGCTTTTTTTAGCTCACGGGACTGAAGCTGCGCCGTGCTCATGATCTCACTCGCTTTTTGCTGCGCCTGTTTGACCAGTTCGTCGTTATCCACTAATTTTTTCGCCCGTTCCTCAGCAACACGGATAATCATTTCCGCTTCCTTTTTGGCATCGTCCATAATCACCTTACGGTCATTAACGATCTCTCTCGCCTTGCTAATCTCCACAGGAAGATGGAGGCGAATATCTTCAATCAGCTCATGAAGGCGATCCGCCTCCACCATGCTTTTTCCTCCGCTCAAAGGCACGCTCCATGCGCCGTCTAAGATTTCTTCCATCATCAAGAGAAGATTTTCGATATTATTAGCCATAAACGCTACTTCCTTTCCCTTACCGCTGCTTCGGAAACAGCCGCTGTTGAATGTCTTCCAAAATACATCCCGGAACAAAATCCGAGATATCGCCGCCTAACGAAGCAATGTTTTTTACCAAGCTGGAACTTAAATACATGTTTCCGGCGTCGGTAGTAAAAAAGATGGTTTCCGCCCCGGGGAACATCTTTTTGTTCGCCAAAGACATCTGAAACTCGTATTCAAAGTCGGAAACCGCCCGAAGCCCTTTCACAATGGCGCAAGCTTGTTTTTTCTTCACATATTCCGCCAACAGTCCATCGTCGCAATCCACCGTTACGTTGGGAAGATGGGCAGTCGCTCGCCTGGCGAGGTCCATACGTTCTTCAGGGGTAAACGAATAATTGCTCTTATACGGATTGAAGGAGACCAATACGATCACCTTGTCGAACAATCGAGCGGCTCTGCTGATAATGTCCAAATGCCCCAGTGTAACCGGGTCAAAGCTGCCCGGACAGACTGCTAATCTCATAAAATCAAGCCTTTCCTTTGATGTAAGTTGTCACAGCGGTTTTTCCGTACCGGTACCTCTTTTTTTGAATCAATCCGGAAACCTCCTCGGGGAGGATCTCGTCGTTCCCATGCTCCACAACGACAATCCCATCGTCGGAAAGAATCCGTTCCAAGAGAGGAAGGATCTTTTCCGGATATCCCATATGGTACGGAGGATCCAAAAAGATGATATCGTACACTTCTACCGCCGTTTTGGTAAAATCCACCACGTCCTGATTGATTACACGGCTTTGTTTGGTAAAACCGGTAAGCTGGAGATTTTCGCGGATCACCTCCCGCGGCGCCTTTCCGCTATCCACAAAAGTAGCCTTTTTGGCGCCTCTACTCAACGCTTCGATCCCAATTTGACCGGAACCGGCGAATAAATCCAATACCGAAGCGTAAGGAAGCATAAACTGGATGATGCTGAATACGGCTTCTTTGACCATATCCGTCGTAGGACGGGTATCATATCCTTCCGGCGCCTTGAGCTTTCGCCCTCTGGCGCTGCCGGTAATGACACGCATGTTTTCACTACCTTTCCTGATAAAAATAGACGTTCATCACCAAACCGATGGAAAGAAACGAAGTGATGAGCGAAGTTCCCCCCGCGCTAATCAGCGGAAGAGTAATCCCCACCACCGGGAGAACGCATAAAACCATCCCCACGTTGATGATAGTTTGAAACAAAAACATAGAAAAAACGCCGACGCAAATATAACAGCCCAAAGGGTCCGAAGCCTGTCTGGCGTTGAAAAGCATCTTAAAACACAAGGTTAAAAGCACCGCCAACACGCCCACGCAGCCCAAAAAGCCAAGGGTCTGGCCCACATGCGCCAAAATAAAATCGTTTTCCAACGCAAAGACCCAGTTGAGATCGTCGGAAAACAGCCCTTTTCCCAAAAGTTCCCCGGAGCCTAAAATCCGCCTTCCCACCAACTGCTGGTACCCGGCGCCGGCGGGATCACTCTCCAGATCCAAAAGGATCAAAAACCGGTTTTTGATGGGATCAGGCAGCAGTCCCGATACCCACAGCACCACGGCGCCTACGGCACCCAGTCCTGCGCCCAACGCCAGAAACTTCACCGAAAGGCCCGCCGCGAAAATCATGACGACAAAAATGAAAAAGAAAACAAGCGCCGTCCCCATATCGCCCTGGAAAAAAATGAGCGCGCATGGAAACAATCCATGTAGACAAAGGGGTAGCAGCACCGCAGGGCGATTGATCCCTTCCCTCACCTTGGACAGATGGTAAGCGAAGGTCAAAACAAAAGAAACCTTCAACAGCTCAGCGGGCTGCAAAGAAAGCCCTCCCACCTTTAACCATGCGCTGTCGTCACTTCCGGGAGGGGTATACACAATAGAAAGATTGGTAAAGGTCAGCAGTACCAGCGAAAGCGTCAGCGGCAGGTGAACAAACCAAAGTCTCGACAGCACCCGGTAAGGAAAAGCGGCGACCAAAAGCATCGCCGCGAATCCTAAGCATCCCGCGAAAATCTGCATGGTAAAGGGATTGAGGAGCCGGCTGCCGCTGTCGCTGATAAATCCTGCGCGCAAAAGGGAGTATTGCAGCAGGCAGCTAATCGCCACAGCGACCACGCACAGCAGCATCAGCACCTTATCCAGCCGTTTTACGTACCGCCGAAATCCATGCCAAAAGGCCTGCAGCGTCTCTTTCAACGTCGTTTAAAAGAGACCGTCGATGCTTCCGTTGCCGTCCACATCGATCTGCTCGGCACTGGGCACCTTGGGAAGTCCCGGCATGGTCATAATGGCGCCGGTCAACACCACAACGAATCCGGCTCCGGCCGACAAGCTCACATCAGCTACATGGATCGCAAAGTTTTCGGGACGCCCTAACGCCTTGGGATCATCGGAGAGCGAATACTGGGTCTTGGCCATACATACAGGAAGCGCGCCGTATCCCAACGCGGTGATATCCCGAAGGGCTTTTTTCGCCGCCGCTGTATAGGTGACCTCGTTTGCGCCGTAGATTTGTTTCGAGACGGCTTCGATTTTCTCCTCTAACGTCATATCCAACTCATAAACAGGATGAAATTCGTAACAGCCTTCGCACTTCTCGATGACGTTCACTACCGTCTTCGCCAGCTCGATGCCTCCGTCTCCCCCTTTGGCAAACACCTGAGACAGCGCATAATCCACGCCCATTTCCTTACAGCAGTCATCGATTACCTGGATCTCCGCCGGCGTATCCGTGTCAAACTGGTTGATGGCAACCACCACGGGGACTCCAAACTTATGCATATTTTCCACATGAGCTTTCAAATTGACAATGCCCTTCTTCAAAGCGTCCACATTCTCCACCTTCAGGTCCGCCTTTTTGACACCGCCGTTATATTTGAGCGCGCGCACCGTCGCCACAACCACGCAGCAATCCGGTTTTAACCCCGCCGTCCGGCATTTGATGTCGTAAAACTTCTCGGCGCCCAGATCGGAGCCAAAGCCCGCCTCAGTAATCACATAATCCCCCAATTTCAACGCTAACTTGGTAGCGCGGATGGAGTTACAACCGTGAGCAATGTTGGCGAAAGGCCCGCCATGCATCAAAACCGGGGTATTCTCCAACGTCTGGACCAGATTGGGCTTTAACGCGTCTTTCAAAAGAGCGGTCATCGCCCCTTGCGCTTTCAAATCTCTTGCATAAAGGGGGCGGTTATCGTAGCTGTATCCAAACAAAATATTCCCGATCCGTTCCTTTAAATCGGTTAAATCGGAAGCAAGACATAAAATCGCCATAATCTCGGTGGCGACGGTAATCATAAAGCCGTCTTCTCTCGGAACGCCGTTGCTCTTTCCGCCAAGCCCAACGACGATATTCCGAAGAGCCCGGTCGTTCATATCCATGCAACGTTTAAACAGGATCCGTCTGGGATCGATCCCCAGAGCATTCCCCTGCTGGAGATGATTATCGATCATCGCGCAGAGAAGGTTGTTGGCGGAGGTGATGGCATGCATGTCCCCGGTAAAATGAAGGTTGATGTCCTCCATGGGAACGACCTGGGAGTATCCGCCGCCGGCGGCGCCGCCCTTTACACCAAACACCGGACCGAGAGACGGTTCTCTCAGCGCTAAAACCGCTTTCTTTCCGATTTTTTTCATCGCCTGGCCCAATCCTACCGAGGTGGTAGTCTTTCCCTCTCCGGCGGGAGTGGGATTGATGGCGGTCACCAAAATCAGCTTTCCGTCCTTATTGTTTTCCGCCTTCTTGATAAACGCGTCGCTGATTTTTGCCTTATATTTTCCATAAAGCTCTAAATCGTCCTCTGGAATGCCGATCTCTTTTCCGATCTCGGTAATGGGAAGCATCTTGGCTTGTTTTGCGATCTCAATATCTGTCAACATAAAACGCCCTCCTGCCCATATTCTTTTTTCCTTTTTCTATAAAAAGGACATATTGATATACACAGGTAGTATACCACAGAAAGCGGAAAGATGGCAAGAGGAAGGGGGGATTTCTTTGACAAAATTAACAATTCGAAGGCAAAAAATCCTCCGTATATGCAAAAAATTAGTTTGAAGGCTAAATATTCTTATGGTACAATAAATTCAGAAACAAGAAAGGAGATTTCCTATGAGTCGATTTAATCATCAGTCTGTATCCGGATTTCTCAAAGCAGAAGGCCGGAAGATGGTCAATGGCAAAGGAGAGGAAGTCATTTTACGCGGCTGGGGCGCCGGAAACTGGACCAACCCCGAAGGATTTATGGTAGGAGGTCCCGGACGCCTCGCCGGAATCAACGTGGAGTATGCCCTTCCTGGCCGCTTCGATCGGAGAAGAAGCATGGATTCGGTGATCCGGGAATTATGCGGAAGCAAATACGCCGATTCCTTCTGGCCCCGCTGGTACCGAAATCATCTCGGCGAGAAAGACATTGCCGAAATGGCGGCTTTGGGGTACAACTCGGTGCGCCTTCCTTTGAGCGCCGCCGCGTTTTTGTACGAGGAGCCGGGTTATCTGTTTAACGAAGACAGCTTTCAAATGCTTGACAGCGTGCTGGATTACTGTGAAAAATACGGGATCTACGCTGTGATCGATATGCATGGCGCTGTGGGCGGCCAGTCGGCGTTAGCGTGCGACGACGGCATCGACAGTCTCCCCCACATGTTCTTAGACGAGGAAAGCTGGGAGCGGACCATCGTTTTATGGGAGGAGATCGCCCGCCGATACAAAGACCGGTACATCGTCGGCGGTTACGACTTACTCAACGAGCCTCTTTCCCCGGTAAAATGGCATTATCTTTTCCCGAAGCTTCGGGAATTTTACGACGAGCTCATCCCCCGGATCCGCGCCATCGACAAAAACCACCTGCTGACCATCGAAGGCGGCGCCTTCTCCACCGATAACTCCATCTTTTTCGGCGCGCCGATCGACCCATGCAACAACTGGTGCATCCATATCCATCAATACGGTTTCAGTCCCGAGATCCGGGATCTTCAGCGGTATCTGGAGCGTTCGGTGGCGTTAGATGTCCCCATCTGGATCGGCGAAGGAGGAAGCTCTTTGGAGCATATGGCGATCTACTATGATATCTGCGCCAGCGAGCATATCGGCTTTAACCTTTGGTGCTGGAAAACGGCGAAAGAGGAAAGCCGGCCGATGAACCGGGGTGGATTACAATACCGTCTCCCCAAGGATTGGGAGCTGGTCCGGACCTTCTGCGCCGGCGGTCCCAAACCGGGATTTGCGAAAAGCATCGCCATCTTCGACGAGCTGTTGGAAAACATCAAATTCGAGCATTGCGAGTACAACCGCTCCGCCCATGATTACATCCAGCGCCGCCCAAGTCTCACCCTTCCGGCGGTAGGCTACGACCATAAGCCTGGAAACGGCAAATCCTTCAGCGGGAACTGGGAATTCGGAAACCCCTACAACTACCGCACCGAGGATCATACCAAGCTGGTACTGCGGCCTGGCTTTTACGGTCCCGATATCGGCCCTGCCCAGATGATGGCCGCTTCCCAGGGCGCCCCCCGGCAGACTCCTCCCGACCCGGCGGCATCCCTTCTTTTGGAATTAAACCGTGGCGACTTCGCCTGCTACACCATCCGAGAGGTCAAAGCGGGATGCAAGCTTTCCATCGAGCTGTTTTCGCCAGAGGACGCGACTCTTTTGGTCAGCTGCGGCGAAACGGAAAAGGAAATTGCTCTTTCCGGAAAAGAAGAAGCCCAAACGGTAGACGCGCTGACCCTCCCCGAAGGAGAAGAACTGGTCGTTAAGATCGCATCCAAAGCGGGCATTCTGCGGTTGAGCTCTTTGACCTTTACCGCATAATTTTTAAAGCGAAAAGAGCTCCGGTTTCCCGGAGCTCTTTTTATACTTTCTCTACTTTAATGGTATTGGTGTTTCCGGAAATGCCGTTGGTCTTTCCGCCCATCAGCACCACATAATCGTCTTTTTCCAAATGAAACGCTTCTTTCGCTAACTTTTTGGCGGTGTAAAACAAAACGTCGGTAGAATCGTACTGCTCGCACATTAAGGGGGTAACGCCCCACGACAAAGCGAGCTTCCGCCAGGTTTTCTCATTGGTCGTAATTCCCGCGATATCCACAGGCGCCCGGAACCGGGAAACCATTCGCGCCGTCAGCCCGGACAAGGTACATACGGCGACCGCTTTGGCGTCCACGTCAATGGCCATGCCGCAGGTGGCATGGGAAATGGCGTCAATGAGGTTGTGGATCTGGAAATCCGATTTGGCAAACCGTTTGGCGTAATGGATATTCTCTTCGGTGCTTACGGCGATCTTCGCCATGGTCTCCACCGACAACACCGGATATTTTCCGGCGGCAGTCTCCCCCGAAAGCATAATCGCGCTGGTTCCGTCGTACACCGCGTTCGCCACGTCGGATACCTCTGCACGGGTAGGACGGGGATTATAGGTCATACTCTCTAACATTTCCGTCGCGGTAATAACCCGTTTTCCCATCAGACGGCAGCGGACGATCAGCCGTTTTTGGATGGCGGGAAGCTCTTCCTGGGGGATCTCCACGCCGAGATCCCCCCGGCCGATCATGATCCCGCTGCATTCCCTGCAGATCTCGTCGATGTGGTCCACGCCGGCTTGATTTTCGATCTTGGCAATCAGTTCGATCCCGTCGCTGGAAAACTGACTCATATATTCCTTGACATCTACAAGATCCTGCTTATCCGATACGAAAGAACAGGCGATAAAATCCACGTCGTTTTCAATGCCGAACCGGATATCCTCTTTGTCCTGTTCGCTTAAATAAACTTGCTTTAACACCTTACCAGGGAAACTCATGCTCTTTCGGTCGGAAAGGACGCCGCCCTCTAAAACGACGGTCTTGACATCCCCGCCATCAAAGCCCACCACTTCAAATTCCAAAAGGCCGTTGTTGAGTAAAATCTTGTTCCCCACATCCAGCTCTTTGGCAAGATCGGGATATGAAACCGAAACGCCGTTTTGATCGCCGATTTTCTCTTCCCCGTAAAACGTAAAGGCATCTCCCTCTTTTAAGGTAACGCTTCCGTTTTGAAAGCTTTTAATCCGATATTCCGGTCCTTTGGTATCCAGCAAAATGGCGATGGGAAGTCCTAATTTTTTCCGCACCTTTTTGATGAGATCTACCCGCCGCTGATGTTCTTCGGTATCGCCATGGGAACAGTTCAGTCGGATCACATTCGCGCCCGCCAGACACATTTTCGTCAACGTTTCTTCATTGTCACAGGCGGGACCTATCGTACAAACAATTTTCGTTTTTCTCATACCGGTCTTCCTTCCCTTATTCAACATAGTATATTTTTTTCTTTCTTTGCGTTCCTATTCTTTCTCTCTGTAAAAAGTCCTTTTTCATGGTACATTAGAGTTTACCGTTTGTCAACGGAAAAACCGGTTTTTTTCCTTCTTAACAAGTTTTAACAGCATAAAACGCTTCGCGCTTTTTAACCGTTCACAAAGATTCCACACGAAGCATCCGATACCCTACCCCGATATGCGTCTGAATATATTGGGGGGAGGACGGATCTGATTCAATTTTTTTCCGCAAGGTCGCCATAAAAACCCGAAGGGACGCAATATCATTGTCCCAACTGCTCCCCCAGATCTTTTGGGTAATAAATTTATGCGTCAATACCTTTCCTACGTTTTGGGAAAGCAGGCAGAGAAGCTTATACTCGATAGGGGTAAGATGCAGCTCCCGATCTTCCAGATAAGCACAGCCGGCGGCGTAATCGATGCGAAGTTTCCCGTTGATAAAAACGGAGTCTCCCGTCGCTCCCGGATTCATCATACCGAGACGGCGCTGGGTCACTCGAATTCGCGCCAGCAGTTCATCCACCGAAAACGGTTTCGTTAAATAATCGTCGGCCCCCGCGTCCAAAGCGTCGATTTTATCCGTGTCCTCGCTTCTGGCGCTGATTACAATAATGGGAAGATTCGACCATGTCCGGATCTTCCGGATTACCTCTACCCCGTCCAGGTCCGGAAGCCCCAGATCCAAAAGGACGATATCCGGATTGTGGGAGGATGCCTCCATAATGGCGGTCTCCCCGTTACAAGCGGTAAGATAACGGTAATCGTGGGTCTTTAATGTGGTGGTCATCAGATTCCGAACCGACGGATCATCCTCTACCACCAAAATCAACGGTTTATTCATGCAGATCGACCTCCCCTGCCGGTAATGTAAAGGTAAATACCGCCCCGCTTGGAGAACCGTCGGACACCGAGATCTCTCCGCCGTGAGCGTTGATAATGGATTTGCAAAGGGACAACCCCAGTCCCAGGCTGCGGCGGCTGTCGGCGATTCGATTGGCGCCGCTGTAAAACATATCAAAAATCCGCGGCTTCATCGCATCGGGAATTCCCGGACCGTCGTCCGCGACCGAAACTACCACCCATTCCCCTTCTTTTTTGGCGGAAATGAGAATATGGGAACCGGGATGCGTGTATTTGATGGCGTTATCCACAATATTGATGAGAACCTGGACAATTAAACGCGCGTCCACCCGCACTAAGAGAAATTCCTCGTCGCTTTGCACCTCGACGGTATGTTCAAGTCCTTTTCGACCAATATGCCGAAGCGCTTCGGTAATAATCTCGTCAAGCAGCTCCGCGGAAAGGTTTAAATTCATCCGCCCCTCTTCAATGCGGGTCACCGCAAGAAGGTTCTCCACCAAATTCACTAACCACATCGCATCATCATAAATATCGGTGTAAATCTGCGCTTTGGTGTCCCGGTCAATATTTTCCCCGTTGGAAAGAAGATTGCTGGCATTTCCGCAAATGGAAGTCAAAGGCGTCCTGAGATCATGAGAGATGGCTCGAAGCAAATTTGCCCGAAGCTGTTCATTTTGCGCCAATATCGCGGCTTCCTCCTTCTCTCTCGCGTTTTTATCATTTTCCAGCGCCAAAGCCCATTCGCCTAAAATGGAAAGGAGTACGCTGTTTTCAAAAGCATCCAACGGTTGTCCCTTCAAAGCAATACCGATCACACCATAAACATGATCGTTGACCCGTATCGCATAGTATAAGCAGGCCGCGTCGGACAATGTATCGGTAGTTGCGCCGGCGCGCTTATTGTTTTGGAACACCCACATGGCTGCTTGCCTTTCCTTTTGGGAAACAAAAAGGGGGTCGAAACTTCCTTCCGCTTCCGGAAAGATTGTAGGCGGCCCAAGGGCATCCTGTTTTGCGGAATAAACGACAATACTCCTCCCCAAAAGCTTTACTAACTGGCTGGTGGCCGCCTGCGTAATCTCTCCTTGCCCCGAAGCCTTTTGTAACAGCTGATTGGTGTCAAATAGGACTTTCATCCGAAACGCAGACTGTACCGACTGTCGCGCATGAATTTTCAGCCGCGCGGCGAAAGACCCCGTAATGAGCGCCGCCGCGAACATAATCAAAAAAGTAACCGGGTATCCTTTATCGTACGCAAAGAAGGTGTACCGGGGGACAGTAAACAGAAAATTAAACGCCAAAACGCTGATGATCGACGCAAGCAAGCTGTAAATTCGGCTGGCCGTAATCACCGAAATAATCAAAACCCCGAGAATATATACGGTAATGACATTGGTTTCGGCAAACCCGAGCTTGGAAAATAAATACCCTACCAAGGTGGACAAAAGTAAGATCAACGCGCTGCTTACCGTATCTTTAACGGACAGCCGGAACCTGTTTTCCTGCCCTATTTCATCCCGTCGCACTGTTTGCACCGAAGAATCCGGAATAATGTGGATATCCAATTCGGGAGCTATGGAAATTAGCCGCTCCGTCAATGGGGGCCTTCCGAAAATATGTCTTCGTTCCGCCGCGCTTCGCCCGATCACAATGCGGGAAACGCCGGAAACCCGGGCAAATTCCGCAATTTGAAACGGAACGTCATCCCCGTAAACCGTCTCGATCTCCGCTCCCAGCTGCTGCGCCAAACGCATATGCTCCCGCAACCTTTTTTTGTCATCCGACCCTAAAGACGAAAAATCAGGCGTCTCCACGAAAAGCGCCGTAAAGGATCCCCGAAAAGCGGCCGCCATTCGAGCAGCTGTACGGATAATTCTCGCGTTAGAAGGCGCCGGAGAAAGGCAAACTAAAACGTTTTCACCGGTTCGATACGGCTTGCTTTTTTTCTCGCTTCCTGTTTCCACCAATCGGTTTACCCGATCCGCGTACCGGCGCAAAGCGATCTCCCGAAGCGCCGAAAGATGCTCTAAAGTATTCTTTTTTGGTTTTTCCAAAAAGGTCTCGTCCGACGCTATGTCCACAAATTCTACCCGGAAAGCGCCGTCAAAAACCGAATCGGGAATCCGCTCCGCGGCGGGAACGCCGGTAATAGCGGCGACCATGTCGCTTTGGCTTTCAATCTCTCCCACATCCACGGTGGTATATACGTCAATGCCTGCCGCCAAAAGCTCCTCCACATCCTGATACCGCCGGCTATGGCGAGAACCTTCGTTGTTGCGGTAAGCAAGCTTTTCCAACAGAATCAACCGGGGATTTCTCCGAAGGGCGTCGTCCAGATGAAAGCCATCCGCCTTTTCGCCGCTTCGCGACGGGGAGTGGGGCGGCAAACGCTCCAATCCTTCCGAAAGCACCGACACCTGCGAAAGGGAATCCGACAATAAATGCCCGATTACCACATCCATTCCCCGCTGTTTTGCGGCATGCCCCGCCTCCAACATGGCGCAAACCGTTTCCACGTTAGACATGTATCCGAAGAAAATACGAAGTCTCCCTGCCGGTTTATTGCCCGCCTTCGGCAAAACCGCTTTTTTAGGAGAAAAGGAAGCTTGCTTAGCCAATCCCGCTCACACCTCTGTTTATCAAACTCAAAAATTTCCTTACAAGTATACCATATTTCCTGAAAAACGGCTACCGAAGTGCTTTTGGGCGCGGGAAACAGCAAGCTATATGCGAAAACATTTCTGTACGGCTTTATAGCTCCCCAAAACCAGCATAGTTTGATCCCGTTCCATGGTTGTTTCCGCGTTGACGGTCAAATTGAGCCTTCCGTTCCTCTTTAGCGCCATAATCGTGACATTGTACTTTTGCCGAATGTTAATTTCTCCCACCGTCTTACCAATCCAGGATACAGGGACGGGAATTTCGAAGATAGCGTAGTCTTCGCTTAACTCAATGTAATCGAAAATGTGATCGGCACTGTAACGAATCGCTGTCCAGTAAGCGAGCTGCTTTTCCGGGTAGACGATCTCGTCGGCGCCGTTTCGCAGTAAAAACTTAGCCTGGACATCCCGCGCGGCTCTGGACACCACCATTTTTGCGCCCATTTCCTTTAAAAGAGAAGTGGTTTCCAAAGAGCTTTGAAAATCGTTGCCGATCGCTACGATGCAAACGTCGTAGTTGCGGACTCCCAAAGACTCGAGGAAATCCTCTTTGGTGCTGTCGCCGATCTGCGCGCTGGTTACAAAGGGAAGCACCTCGTTTACCTTTTCTTCGTCCTTGTCCACCGCCATAACCTGATGATTCAGTTCATGCAGCTTAAAGGCGATATGTTTTCCAAACCGTCCAAGTCCAATCAGTAAAATCGATTTCATAGTATCTCTCCTTATCCAACGGTAATTTTTTCTTCCGGGAACCGGGATATATTGGGACGACTTCCCGACAAAGCGGCAAAAATCAACGTCAGTCCGCCTACCCGACCGATAAACATTAGGAAAATCAAAATGATCCGGGAGCAAGTTCCCAGTTCCGGTGTCAATCCCAGTGAAAGCCCCACTGTACCGATAGCGGACGCCGTTTCAAAAAGGCAGTCCAACAAAGGAAGCTCCTCAACGACGCTGATGACCATGCCGCCGGTCAAGCACAAAACCAGATACATCTGCAAAACCGTCGCCGCGTATTTAACCGTCTCGTCGGTAACCCGCCTTTGAAACAGATGAGGATGATCCTTTCGCTGAAAAACGGAAAGCGCCGAAGTCAACAGCACAGCGAGCGTCGTCGTTTTCATACCGCCCGCCGTAGAGCCGGGAGAACCGCCAATCAACATCAAAACGATAAGCAAGCCCTGGCCGGTCTCCCGAAGCGCCGTCAAATCCACCGTGTTAAACCCCGCTGTCCTGGGGGTCACCGACTGGAACAAAGCGCTCCAAATCCGTTCTCCTCCCGAAAGATGAGAAAATTCAATAAAATAAAAATACATCGCCGGCAAAAGGATGAGCAGTGCGGTAACACATAAAATGACCTTGCTTTGCATCCGGTATTTGCGAAAATGGTGCCGGTGGCTCCACATGTCTTCCCATGTCATAAAGCCAATTCCTCCCACCACAATGAGAAAGATGATGGCAAAGTTCACCACGGGATTCGCCGCGTATGCCGTCAGGGAGGAAAAGGGCTGCCCTTCTCCCATCAAATCGAAGCCCGCGTTACAGAAAGCGGAAACGGCATGGAAGCACGCGTACCAAAGACCTTTACCGATCCCAAAATCCTTGCAAAATACCGGCGCCATCATCAAAGCGCCGAGCGCTTCAATCAAAAATGTCGCCTTTACAATAAATCCGGTCAGTCGAACAACGCCGCCCACTTTATGGGCGGAAAGGGCCTCCTGCATCACGCTGCGCTGAACCAGTCCGATTTTTTTCCCCGTTAAAATGACGATCGCCCCGGTAGCCGTTACTACGCCAAGGCCTCCAATCTGGATCAACAGCATAATCACCAATTGGCCGAAAAAAGACCAGTATGTAGCGGTATCAAATACCACAAGTCCGGTGACACAGACGGCGGAAACCGCGGTAAACAGCGCGTCCAAAAAACCTGTGACCTCTCCGCTTCTGGAAGAAAAAGGAAGCATCAGCAAAAGGCTTCCCGATAAAATCACCAAAGCAAATCCCAAAATAATGGTTTGAAATGAAGTAAGCCGCCGAAAGCGGCGCGGATGTTCCATGGTATCTTACCTCCTTTTTACCTTTATCATCCAATAAAAAAAGTAAAAACGGGATAAGGAAATCCCCTCTCCCATTAAGAAAGAATAAAGAAAACGGTCGTCACAAGACAGCCGCTTTCTTTTCCTTTTTATTGTTCATGCGCTTCTGCTACCAAGGTCCCTACCATTTCCACCGCGCCGTTCACTTTGGCGTTATTTTCCTCGTTATCCTTGGCCGTACCGCCGATCTTTCGTACACACAGATAGATGGGCTCATCCACAAAGTAAAGCTTCCAATGCTCGCCCAACGGAATATCGCTCAGCAAAAGCTTATCGCCATCCAAAAAATCGCTTTCGCCCAGCGCCTCTTCTAAGTTCACAAAAGGAGATTCGCCTTCGTTGCTGCTGCAAATAAAATCATAGACATCCTGATCCAAAACAAAAACGAAGGATTCTCCCACTGTCAAAACGGCGTACAATTCCTGCCGATTGGACAGCGCCTCTTGCAAATCCGCGTCCTCTACGACGTCTACGTCCATATCCATGGGCATAAAAATCTCATTGACCTTGACGTCAACACGTCCATTGTCATTCACATCATTTAAGTATTCGGTGAGATCACCGCCCATATCCTCATTCGCCGAAACGATACGATATTTGGTGGAGACAATGACCTCGTGGTCATAACGAACCTTCGTGACCTGATCGTATACCAGCACCAAAACCAACACCACGCCGCAGACGGCAAAAAAGGTCTGCAACTTGTAGTGATACCAGTAATTTTTCCACTTCTCCTTGAAGGTTTTAGGAACAATCGGCTCTGCCTTTGGCCCCTCGCCTTCTAAGGATCCGCCCTCTTGCTTTATTTTCTTAATTTGTATCATATCATCGTAATGGGGATCGTTTTTTGACATAAAGCGACTCCTTTCCATTTTTTGTAGGTTTTGGGCTGTTAACTGTACCCATCTCCAGGCAAGGCTATTATATCATGTAATCCCCATTGATTCAAGCTTTTTTTATGCATTATGCGCAATAAATGTCAAAAAGTCCCGTATTTTCTTCCTTAAAAAGCGAAAAGGCGGCGGAAAAACCGCCGCCGCAAAAAAGCAATTATTCGCCCGGATAAATGACGCTGTGACGGATGGGGAGCCAATCCTTAATCGCGTTGCGAAGCGAAAGAGCCCAAAAATCCCACGCATGCTTGTAACCGGGAACCTCGATG
>CALXGT010000023.1 GCA_944387915.1 uncultured Clostridia bacterium | reverse complement strand
GCGCTTCATTGAATTCGGCGAAGGCAAGGCCATGATGCTCAACAACGCCGACTGGCTTTTGAACCTGAACTATGTGGACCTGTTAAGAGAGGTGGGCGCATGCTTTAGCGTCAACCGGATGCTTACCGCCGAGTGCTACAAACAGCGCATGGAAAAAGGGCTTTCCTTCTTGGAATTTAACTACATGATCATGCAAAGCTACGACTTCTACTACATGTTTCAGCATTACGGCTGCAACATGCAGTTTGGCGGCGACGACCAGTGGAGCAATATGTTAGGCGGTACCGAGCTGATCCGGAGAAAGCTTGAAAAAGACGCCTACGCGATGACCATTACCCTTTTGACCGACTCTCAGGGCAAAAAGATGGGCAAGACCGCCGGAAACGCGGTGTGGCTGGACGCCAATAAGACTTCTCCCTATGACTTCTTCCAATATTGGAGAAACGTAGGCGACGCCGATGTCATCAAATGCTTAAAGATGCTTACGTTTATCCCCATCGAGGAGATCGAGGAGATGGAAAAGACGCTGTCCGGCGCCGAGCTGAACAGCGCCAAGGAGCGGCTCGCTTACGAGCTTACCGAGATGGTCCACGGCAAAGAGGAAGCGGACAAAGCGTTAGAAGCGGCGAGAAGCATCTTTTCCTCCGCCGCCAATGCGGAAAATATGCCCTTTACCGTTATTGAAAGCGAGGCGTTTACCGACGGAACCATCGGCCTTTTGACGCTCCTTGTGAAGTGCGGTTTGGCGTCTTCCAACGGAGAAGCGAGACGGTTAGTTTCCCAGGGCGGGATCTCGGTAGACGGGGAAAAAGCCACCGATCCCAACGCGAAGCTGACGTTAGAGAAGGAAGTGGTCTTAAAGAAGGGCAAAAAGATCTTCCACAAGGCGATGAGAGGCTAAAAAACGGGAAATTTTTTAAGAAAGCCCTTGCTTTTTTCTATGGGATATGGTATCATATCGTAGATATTGTTCCGCCGGGGATTCCCGGTGGGGATTAATGTTCAAAACACATTAAAGCGGGCAGTCCTCTGCGGGGAAATATCCGGCGCAAGAATGTCTGAAAACCAGGAGGAAAACAATGGATGCATTAAAACTGATCTCTCAGTCCAGCATGAAAGCGGACGCACCGAAGCTTTTGGTCGGTGACTATGTTCGGGTCATGGTAAAGATCCGTGAAGGTGACAAAGAACGTTTACAGGCCTTCGAGGGCACCATTATCGCGATGAAGCATGGCGGTATTTCCGAGACCTTTACGGTGCGGCGGATTGCTCACGGCGTAGGAATCGAAAGAATCTTCCCTCTCCATTCTCCCAATGTGGCGAAGGTGGAAGTGCTGCGTCACGGCCGCGTAAGAAGAGCGAAGCTTTACTACCTGCGTAAGAGAGTGGGTAAGGCTGCGAGAGTAAAAGAAAAGATCCTGTAAGCAAGCGGAAAGGGACGGTAATCGTCCCTTTTTTTGCTTTTTGCGGTCCTTAAAGGGGAGTGGAACAAACGGAAGGGAAAAACAAAGATATTGATTCTGCTTTGTTGGATATATTAGCGGAATTTGATGCACTGGATAAGAAAGCACGGAATACTGCCGGGGACACAGCACCCGCCGCTCCAAGCACCGAACCAAAGCCGCCGGTTTCTCCCAAAGAAGCGAAGGAAGAACCAAAGCCGGAAACCGTGTCCGACTCTTTGGCAGAACCTGTGGAGCATACATCCTTTTTGACCGAGGCGCCTACCCGGCGGTTTTCTTTAAAGCCCAAGGCGCAGGAGCCGCTAAAGGAGATCCCTGCTTCTTCCTTTGCCGACAGCGCCGCCGTCAAGGAACGGCAGCATCAGAGCGAGGAACTGATAAAAAAGATTCAGGCCGCTAAAGGGATCGTCCCCAAAGAGGAAAAAACGCCCTCTTTAAAGCCGCCGGCAGAGGATCCAAAGGATTTGAAAGAAACGCTTTCCGAGGAAAAAGAGGATGCCGGGCGCAAAAAAAGGACACTGAATCTCAAAAAGGAGATTTTCGATTGGGTCAAGGCGTTCGTGATCTCTTTCGCGGCGGTGTTTTTGGTTTTTACCTTTGTCATCCGGGTGGTGGCGGTAGACGGTTCGTCTATGAGCCCTACCTTGTCCGACGGGGATCGGGTTGTGATTTCCAATTTGTTCTATACGCCGGAAAACGGGGATATCGTGGTGCTGTCCGAAAATACCGGCTTGGATAAATGGCTCATCAAACGGGTCATAGCGGTCGGCGGCCAGACGCTGGACATCAGCGATGAAGGCGTGGTGCTGTTAAACGGCGTAGAGCTGGAAGAGGACTATGTCGCCGAGGCGATCTTTACTTACGGGGATATGACCTACCCGTTGGAGGTCCCCGAAGGATATCTTTTTGTGATGGGGGATAATCGAAACCACTCTTTAGACAGCCGCTTTTCTACCGTCGGGCTGGTGCCTGAGGAGGAAGTGGTGGGACGGCTTTTGATTCGGATTTTCCCGTTTTCCTCTTTTGGAAAGGTGGAGTAAATATGGATGGAGAAAAGAAAGCCAAAGTCAAAAAGGAACTGATCGAGTGGGGAAAATCCCTTCTTTTTGCCGCCGTGATCGTGGGGCTGCTGTTTGGCTTTGTCATTATGCCGTATACCATTGTCGGTTCTTCGATGGAACCGACGCTGCTGCCTGATGACCGGGTGATCGTCTACCAGCTTTTTTACTCCCCGAAACAGGGAGATATCGTTATCCTTTCCGAGGATACCGGTTTGAATGAAACGCTGGTCAAACGGGTGATCGCCTTAGAGGGTCAGACGGTGGACATCGACGCGGACGGATATGTATGGGTAGACGGCGAGCGTTATGCCGACGCCGAAGGCGTTGCCGCGATCCAGGAGAACTGGCGGGGGGATATGGACTATCCGGTGACTGTGCCGGAGGGCTGTATCTTTGTGATGGGAGATAACCGAAACGCATCCACCGATAGCCGGGATCAGCGGGTCGGTTTTGTGGACGCAGACGAGGTCAAAGGGAAAGTGGTGCTTCGCATCCGTCCTCTTTCCCGGTTCGGACTGGTGGATTAAAGAAAGGAAACGATATGGAAACGGCATCGGTACAATGGTTTCCCGGTCATATGGCCAAAACCCGGCGGATGATCGGCGAATGCTTGAAACTGGTGGATCTGGTGGTGGAGCTTCGGGACGCGAGGATTCCGTTAAGCTCCGCCAATCCTGAGCTTCCCAAATGGATCGGCGATAAGAAGCGGATCATTTTGCTCAATAAAGCGGATACCGCCGACCCTGAGGTGACGGCACTTTGGCTTTCTTATTATGAAAGTCAGGGTATTCCGGCTATGGCTTTGGATTCCAAAAGCGGCAAAGGGGTCAACCGGTTTATCCCTTTGGTCAAAAAAGAGCTTGCCGATGTGTTGGAGAAACGAAAACAAAAGGGTATGGTGGGAAGGACCCTTCGGATGATGGTGGTCGGGATCCCCAATGTGGGGAAATCCTCCTTCATCAACCGGTTAGCCGGTTCCCGCCGCACCAAGGTTGAGGATCGTCCCGGCGTTACCAGAGGAAAGCAGTGGGTCACTGTCAACCAGGGACTGGAGCTTTTGGATATGCCGGGTGTGCTCTGGCCTAAGTTTGAGGATCCCCTGGTGGGGGAAAAGCTCGCCTTTACCGGCGCCGTCAAGGATCAGGTCACCGACACCGAACAGCTTGCGGCGCGGCTTTTGGAGTGGCTTTTGGAAGGATACCCCCATCTTTTGGCTCAGCGTTTTTCCCTTTCGGAGGACGAGATCCAAAACGAGCCGGGTTACCGGCTTTTGGAGATGGTGGGCGAAAAACGGGGGATGCGCATGCGGGGCGGCGAGATCAATACCGAGCGGGCGGCCGCGGCGGTATTGGATGAATACCGGGCGGGAAAGTTCGGCAAGATCTCTTTGGAACGCCCGTAAAGGAGAAGAATATGTCTTTGTATCCATATGACGAGGGGCTTGGCATCGAGAATTTCTGCGGTGTGGATGAAGCGGGGAGAGGTCCGGTAGCCGGCGACGTATATGCCGGCGCGGTGATCTTGTCCTTTCGCCCGGAGGATCAGATCGAGGGCTTAAACGACAGCAAAAAGATCAGCGAGAAAAAACGGGCGGCTCTTTACGAAGAGATCCAAAAAAAAGCGGTAGCTTACGCCTTTGGTGTCGCTACCGTCGAGGAGATCGAGACCCTCGGGATCAAGGAAGCGACCTTTTTGGCAATGTACCGGGCGGTGGACGCCCTTTTGGTAAAGCCGAAGTTTGCCTTGGTGGACGGAAATTTGAATCCCCGTTTACCGGTGCCCTCCCGCTGTTTAGTGAAGGGGGACCAAACCTCCGCGTCTATCGCGGCGGCGTCCATTGTCGCGAAAGTGGAGCGGGACCGGTATATGTGCCGTATGGCAAAGCTGTATCCCGATTACCAGTTTGAAAAGCATAAGGGATATGGAACAAAGGATCATCGCCAGTTTTTGGAACAGTACGGCGTGACCCCCATCCACCGGCTAAGCTTTTTGAAAAAGTGGGGATATGAAAATACCGCAAATCAGCACGGGGTGTTAGGGGAAGCGGCGGCCAAGGCCCTTTTTGTTGACGCCGGTTATCAGGTGGTGGAAAAAAATTACCGCTGTCCTTACGGAGAGGTTGATCTTATCGCGGAAAACGGGGAGTTTTTGGTTTTCTGCGAGGTGAAAACCCGCACCGAGGGAAGCCTTTCCACTCCGAAAGAGGCGGTGGATCAAAAAAAGCGGGAAAAGCTTACCAAAACGGCGCTGATCTACATAAGCGAACACAACGTTTCGCTTCAGCCCCGGTTTGATGTCGTCGAGATTGTATTGACCAAAGCGGGGACAGTCAAAGACAGTGAGTGGTACGAAAACGCGTTTTAGCATAGGAGGGGACTATGGGACATTTTGATTTGCATTGTGACACGCTGCGGAAATGCTTGGCGAATCGGGAGAGCCTGATGACCAATTCCTATGACGTTTCGGTGGAGAGAGGACTTTTTCTTTCGCCGTGGATTCAGGTTTTCGCCGCGTCGGTCCCTGAGGAGTTGAGAGGGGTAAAAGCCTACCGGCATTTCCTCAAACAGGCGGAGATCTTTCATAATACAGCCAAAGAAAACGAAAAGTTTTGTGTGTTTGATCCCAAGAATATCCGCACCGATGCCTGCAACGGGATTTTGGCGGTAGCCAACGGCACCGCTCTCGGAAAAAAGTTGGAACGGATCCAGGAGTTTAAAGAGCTTGGGGTTCGTTTGTTCGCGCTGGTCTGGAATGGGGAGAATGATTTCGGAGGCGGCATCAATTCCGAAGCCGGGTTGTCGAAGCTCGGGGCGGAGGCGGCAAGGCGCCTTACCGAAGCGGGAATTGCCATCGACGTTTCCCATATGAATGGGGCTACTTTCTGGGATCTTTGCGACGCCACCGACGCGCCTTTGGTGGCGAGTCATTCCAACTGTTTTTCTCTCTGTCCCCATCTTCGGAATCTGGACGATTTACAAATTCAGGAGATTATCAGGAGAAAGGGTTTAATTGGGGTCAATTTCTATCCGGTTTTTGTCAACGGGGAAAGCGATTGCAGTTTCCAGGAGATCAGACAGCATATTCGAAAAATTGTGGCCTTGGGAGGCGAGGATTGCATTGCCGTGGGAAGCGATTTTGATGGCGCGGCGATGCCGGCAAACTTAAACCGGATCGAAAAGATCGCCTCGTGGCATGAAAATCTAAGGAAACATTTTCCCGAGGAGTTTGTAGAAAAGATCACCTATAAAAACGCGCTGGATTTCTTTTGCAGAAACAGCCGTTAGACAGTAATGATTTAAAGGAGTGTCAATGGATATGGATTATCAAAGCACCAGAGATTCTTCACTGCGCCTTTCGTCTGCCGAGGCGATTGCCCAGGGAATTTCCGCCGAAGGGGGCCTTTTTGTCCCTACCAGCATTCCCTCGTTGTCTTTGGAAGAGCTAAAGAGCTTGCTTGGGGCTTCTTATCGGGAAAAGGCAAAGGCGGTGCTCAAGAAATTTTTAACCGATTTTACCGACGAAGAGCTTAGCTACTGCGTTGATAACGCGTACACGAATCAGAAATTCGACAGCGACAACATTTTTGAGCTGTCCAAGGTAGGGGATACCGCGTTTCTCTTAGAGCTTTGGCATGGTCCTACCTGCGCGTTTAAGGATATGGCGTTACAGCTTCTTCCATATTTGATGACGGTTTCGGCGAAGAAAACAGTGGCGGATAAAGAAATCGTGGTGTTGGTAG
>CALXGT010000022.1 GCA_944387915.1 uncultured Clostridia bacterium | reverse complement strand
AGCGAAGCAAAAACAGATCCCCCGTCTTTTGGTGGTGGGAGAAGAGGAGGTGACGGTCACATTATGAAACCGTTGCGGATCGCCTTAACGAAAGGGCGTTTGGAAGAGGATACCGTGGCGCTGTTCGAAAAAATCGGATTCGACTGCACGCCTCTTCGTCAAAAAGGAAGGAAGCTCATTTTATTTTTGCCGGATGCCAACTTGGAAGTGGTGCTGGCGAAAGCCGCCGACGTAATTACTTATGTGGAGCATGGGGTCTGCGACCTTGGCGTCGTCGGAAAAGATACCATCCTAGAACATGGCGGAAGCTTTTTCGAGGTAGCGGATTTAGGGTTTGGAAAGTGCCGGTTTGCTTTGGCGGTAAAAAAAGGTACCGATTTTTACAGCGGCTACGGGGAAAAGACCATCGCCACCAAATATCCCAATGTAGCAGGAAAATTTTTCGCGGACAAGGGAATGGATATCCGGATCATTAAAATCGAAGGTTCCGTGGAGCTGGCGCCGCTGCTGGCGCTCTCGGATGGGATCGTGGATATTGTAGAGACAGGAACCACGTTAAAGGAAAACGGTCTCGAGGTGGTGGAAGAAGTGACCCCCATTTCCGCCCGTTTGATCGTGAACACCGCCAGTATGAAAATGAAACAAAAAGAATTGGAAAGCCTGATCGAGAAGATCCAGCAGGCGAAAGGAGAGTAACTATGCTTCCCATTGTTATGCAAGACGGCCAGTCGGAAAAACGCCTTCTTTCGGCGCTTCGCTCCCGGAGCGCCGAGGTGGATAAAAAAGTCACCGAATCGGTGACCGGGATCATTGAAGCGGTCAAAGAGAGAGGCGACGAAGCCGTTAAGGAATTCACCCTCAAATTTGACGGCAAGCTTCCCGACGCGTTAGAGGTCCCCAGAGAAGAAATCAACGACGCCTTAACAGCGGCGGATCCCGATTTTGTGAACGCTTTGCTGGACGCCATGAACAACATCGCCGAATTTCATCAGCGGCAAAAACACCAGAATTTCGTGGACGTCAAGCCAAACGGCGTGATGATGGGACAGCGCATCCGGGGATTGAAACGGGTCGGCTTATACGTTCCCGGAGGAACCGCGGCTTATCCTTCTTCGGTGCTGATGAACGCGGTTCCCGCTAAGATCGCCGGGGTAGAGGAGATTATCATGGTCACCCCTCCCACCAAAGACGGAAAGGCAAACCCGGATATTTTGACCGCGGCGGCGGTTGCCGGCGTCGATCGGATCTTTCTGCTGGGCGGCGCCCAGGCGGTAGCGGCGCTGGCTTACGGCACCGAGACCATCCCGAAAGTAGACAAGATCGTCGGCCCCGGAAACATCTATGTGGCAACGGCGAAAAAGCTGTTGTACGGCGTTGTGGATATCGATATGATCGCGGGGCCCAGCGAAATCTTAATTTTGGCGGACGAAACCGCCAACCCCAAGTATCTCGCGGCGGATCTGATGAGCCAGGCGGAGCACGATGTACTGGCTTCGGCGATCTTGCTGACGACCAGCAAAGAAATCGCCGAAAAGACCAAGGAAGAGTTGATCCGCCAGTCGGCGACTCTTTCCCGAAAGGAGATCATCGAAGCATCCCTTCGGGATTTCGGCGGTATTATCGTCTGCAAATCCAAGGAAGACGCGGTGTACCTTGCCAATGAGGTAGCGCCCGAGCATCTGGAGGTGGCCTTCGAAAATCCGTTGGAATACATCGGAAAGATCGATAACGCCGGTTCCGTCTTTTTGGGACAGTTTGCGCCGGAGCCGTTAGGAGACTATTTTGCCGGCCCCAACCATGTTCTTCCCACCGGCGGTACCGCCCGCTTTTTCTCTCCCTTGGGGGTAGACGCCTTTGTAAAGCGCTCCAGCTTTATCTATTACACCAAAGACGCTTTGGCGGAAGCGAAAGACGAGATCGAACTGCTTGCGAAAAAAGAGGGCTTGACCGCCCATGCCAATTCCATCCATGTTCGGTTTGAGGAGGCATAATATGGCATACGAGCTTTGCGACAAGATCAAGAATTTGACTCCCTATGAACCCAACGAGACCCATTACCGGATCCGTTTGGATGCCAATGAAAGCTATTTTTCTCTTCCCGACTTTCTTCGGGAAAAAATTTGCGACGCGCTGACAAACACCGATTTGAATCGGTATCCCGATCCTTTGGCAAAGGATCTGACCGAAGCGTTCGGAAAACGCTTCGGCGTTTCTCCCAAGCTTGTTACGGCGGGAAACGGCTCTGACGAGCTGATTAGCATTATTACTTCTACTTTTTTGGAAAAAGGGGAACGGCTTTTGACCTTTGCGCCCGACTTTTCCATGTACCAGTTTTACGGTTCCCTCTACGAAGCGAAAACGGTGACCCTCGAAAAGAAGGATCTTCATATCGACGTAGACGAAGCGATAGCGTACATCCAAAAAAACAACATCCGCATGGTGATCTTTTCAAATCCCTGCAACCCTACATCCATTGGGCTGTCTAAGGAAGAGACAAAACGGTTGATCGCCTCGGTGGATGCGCTGGTGGTGCTGGACGAAGCGTATATGGATTTTTGGGACCGAAAAGAAAGCTTGTTGGACGTGGTGGACCAATTCGACAACCTCATCATCTTGAGAACATGCTCCAAAGCGGTGGGAGCGGCGGCTCTCCGGCTGGGTTTTGCGGTCGCCAATCCCACCATTACCAACGCCCTGAGAGCGGTCAAGTCCCCTTATAACGTAAACACCATTTCCCAGATCATGGGAAGCTGTATCTTAAACGAAGGGGAATATCTGAACGCTTGCGAAGACGCAATTAAAGAATCGGTGCGCGCGTTATATCAGATGGTAAAACCTCTGGAGGGAAAGGTGTTACAAAAGATCCATCTCGGAGTGACCAACTTCCTGTTTATCAAAACCGACAAAGCGAAAGAGATTTTCAAAGCCCTTCTACAAGAATCTATTTCCATTCGCTGTTTCGACGGTTATCTTCGCATTACCGCCGGGACAAAAGAGGAAAATGAGGCATTGACCGAAGCGCTTTCGAATATAGTAAGAAAAATGGAGGAAACGTATGCGTAAGGCGGAACTTTCCCGGGTTACCAAAGAGACCGACATCTACGTTTCGGTCAATTTAGACGGAACAGGAAACGCGAACATTGATACGGGGATCGGCTTTTTCGATCATATGCTTACTGCCCTTTGCGTCCACGGTGGGTTCGATTTTGAGATCCAGGTCAAAGGGGATCTCAAGGTGGACTGCCATCACACCATTGAGGACACCGGTATTGTGTTGGGGACCGCCTTTGAACTGGCGCTCCGGGATACGTTACCTATTCGTCGTTACGGATCGGCATACATCCCCATGGACGAAGCGCTGGGATTTGTAGCGCTGGATTTTTCCAACCGTCCGTTTTTGGTGTTTGACGCTGTGTTTTCCTCGGACCGGATCGGCCAGATGGACACCCAGATGATCGAGGAATTTTTCCGAGCGTTCGCTTTTAACGCCAAAATTACCCTCCACAGCAAAGTGTTATACGGCGTTAACGACCACCATAAGGCGGAAGCCCTCTTTAAAGCGCTGGCTCACGCCTTAAAAGACGCGGTGGAGCCGGCTGGAGCCCTGCTCAGCACCAAAGGAGTACTGTGATATGATCGCGATTATTGATTACGGAGCGGGAAACCTCTTTAGCGTTCAAAACGCGTTATCCTATCTCGGCCTTTCCTTTCAGGTCACCAAGGATCCAAAGGCGATCGAAAATGCCGACGGCTTAATTTTACCGGGAGTAGGCGCCTTTCCTGACGCGATGGAAAAATTGAAGGAAAGCGGCTTAGTCGAGGTGATCAAAAACGAGGCGGTCAAAAAACCGTTTTTGGGGATTTGTCTTGGGATGCAGCTTTTGTTCGAAGAAAGCGACGAGTTTACTTTGACCAAAGGACTTTCTTTGATCCCCGGAAGGGTGGAAAAGATCGTTTGCCCCTATAAGATCCCACATATGGGCTGGAACCACTTGGAAATCCAAAATACGGATAGCCCGCTGCTTTATGGTATCAAACAAAACGACAGCGTCTATTTTGTCCACTCTTATATGGCGAATACGACGGCGCCGTACCTGTCGGCGGTTTGCGATTACGGGGTAAAGATCCCGGCTTTGGTGGAGAAAGGGACGGTGTTTGGCGCCCAGTTCCATCCCGAAAAGAGCGGGGAAGTGGGACTTCGGATCTTAAAAAATTTCGGAGGGCTTGTAAAATGATTATTTTGCCTGCCATAGATATTCATCAAAAAACCTGCGTCCGTCTTTATCAGGGAGATTTTGACACCGCGGAGAAGGTCGCTGCCGACCCTTTAGAAACCGCCCGCGCGTTTGAACGAGACGGCGCAAGCTGGCTTCATATGGTGGATTTAGACGGCGCCAAGGAACAGTCCCCGCAAAACCGGGACATCTTCGTTTCGGTGGCGAAAGAAACATCCTTAAAGGTGGAGCTTGGCGGAGGGATCCGTTCTCTCGATACGGTAGAGGATTACCTTTCCGCTGGGATCAGCCGGGTCATCTTAGGTTCCGCGGCGGTTCAAAATCCCGATTTTGTTCAAACCGCGGCCAAGGAGTACAAAGAGCGGATCGCCGTAGGCATTGACGCCAAAAACGAAAAGGTCGCGGCGGACGGTTGGCTGAATCAAAGCGAGATTCATTATCTGGATTTGGCCAAGGAGATGGAAAAAATAGGTGTAAAGTATATTATCTTTACAGATATTTCCAAGGATGGAACCTTATCTGGCCCCAATTTTTCCCAGCTGAACGCTATCAAAGAAGCGGTTTCATGCTCGATTATCGCCAGCGGCGGGATCCACACCATCGACGACATCAAAAAACTTGCTTCCCAGGGATTTTACGGTGCGATTTGTGGGAAATCTCTCTACCAGAATACGCTCAGCCTGAAAGAAGCATTGGCGGAAGGAGAGAAGTATGCTGAATAAGCGAATTATTCCCTGCCTGGACGTAAAGGACGGCAAAGTGGTCAAAGGGATCAACTTTGTAGGGATCAAGGATGTAGGCGATCCGGTAGAGTGCGCGGAAATGTATAGCCGCCAGGGCGCCGACGAGATCGTTTTTTTGGATATCACCGCGACTCACGAAGAGCGAAAGACCATTGTGGACGTGGTTCGAAATACGGCGAAAAAGGTATTTGTGCCGTTGACCGTAGGGGGAGGCATCTCCTCGGTAGAGGACTTCGCGGTACTGCTTCGTGCCGGCGCCGATAAGGTAAGCATCAACTCGGCGGCGTTGAAGGATCCTGCTTTGATTTCCAAAGCCGCCGACCGGTTTGGAAGCCAGTGCGTCGTGGTAGCGATCGACGCCAAAAAGATGGAGGACGGAAGCTACCATGCTTTTGTCGCCGGAGGACGCATCGACACCGGAGTGGATGCAGTCGCTTGGGCAAAGGAAGCGTGTGAGCGGGGGGCAGGAGAAATTTTGCTCACCTCTATGGATGCAGACGGAACCAAAAAAGGATTTGACCTGCCTTTATTGAATGCAGTTTGCAGCGTGGTGACGGTACCGGTGATCGCGTCGGGAGGCTGCGGCACGTTAGAGCATTTTTCCGAGGTGTTTGAAAAGACGGACGCGGACGCCGCATTGGCTGCTTCTCTGTTCCATTACCGGGAACTGACGGTAGGAGAGGTCAAAACCCATTTGCGGGAGAAGAATATTCCGGTTCGATTATAAGGAGATACCGATATGGCAGAAAATCAAGATCTGAAACGCTATTTTCAAAAATCCCCCCTGATTCCGGCGATCGTGGTGGATGAAAAAACCAAAGAGGTACTGATGCTGGCGTATATGAACGAGGAGAGCCTCGCTCTCACTATGAAAACCGGATACACCTGGTTTTGGAGCCGGTCAAGACAGGAGCTTTGGAACAAAGGCGCCACCAGCGGCCATGTGCAGAAAGTAAAAAGCATCGTGGCGGACTGTGATGATGATACATTGTTAGTGATCGTGGAGCAAACCGGCGTGGCTTGCCATACCGGATCGTACAGCTGCTTTTTCAAAGAAATTTGGAGGGATGACCATGAATGAGACGTTAAAGGGCTTGTTTGAAGTGGTAAAACAGCGCAAGGAGCATTTTGAAGAGGGCTCCTATACCTGTTACCTTTTTGACAAGGGATTAGACAAGATTTTGAAAAAATGCGGTGAAGAATGTTCCGAAGTCATTATCGCCGCCAAAAATGACAACAAAGAGGATTTGGTCGGCGAGGTAGCGGATCTGACCTACCATGTCTTAGTACTGTTAGCACAATGGGGTGTGGATATCAGCGAAGTGGAAGCGGTTTTAGAGGAACGGAGAAAGAAAATCGGCAACCTGAAAACGTTTCATGTGAGCGATCATAATACATAATTGATACAGCGGACGCGAAAAGAAAAGAAGTGAAAAGAAAAACCATTGGGAGGGAGATTCTTGCGCTTCTTTTTTTTTGACGCCGTAAGCGTCGGCTATTTGATTTTATTATTAGGAACAGGCGTCTATTTTACCGTCGCGTTAAGGGGAATCCAGTTTACCCGCTTTTTTTACGCGTTAAAGGAAACTCTGTTTTCCAGAGGGCAAGAAGGAGAGCATAGTGTCTCTCCGTTTCAGGCGGCCTGTGCCGCCTTAGCAGGCACTTTGGGGACAGGAAACTTGGCGGGGGTCGCTACCGCGATTGCCAGCGGAGGTCCCGGCGCCCTTTTTTGGATGGAGATTTCCGCGTTGTTCGGTATGGCGCTCAAGTACGCGGAAATCCTATTAGCGGTTCAATACCGAAAACGAAATCCAAACGGCGAACAGGTAGGCGGCCCTATGTTTTATATTCGAAACGGGCTTTACAACCCGAAACGCGCCGCCTTTTTTTCCTTTGCCTGCATCGCCGCGTCCTTTGGAATTGGAAACTTGGCGCAAAGCAACACCGTGGCGGAAAGCTTTCGCCTAACTTTTTCTACTCCAAAATGGCTTACCGGCTTGTTGATTACCGTGTTGTTGTACGCCGTAATCTGCGGCGGCGTCAAACGGATCGGAAAGGTCGCGGAGGCAGTGATCCCTTTGATTACGGTGGTGTATCTTGCCGCATGCGTGGGGATTCTTGTCTTGTTTTCTCACAAGCTTCCGGAAACGGTTTCCTTAATCTTTCAAAGCGCTTTTGACTTTCGGGCGCTCTCCGGAGGAATTTTTGGATTTCTAACATCCAAAGCGGTTCGATACGGTATTTCCCGGGGAATCTTTTCCAATGAGGCCGGATTAGGATCCGCACCGATAATCCATGGCGCCTCCAATGCGTCCCATCCGGTGAAACAGGCATTATGGGGAATCACCGAAGTATTCTTGGATACTACGGTAATGTGTACCTGTACCGGACTTGTGATTTTACTGACGATGGGACCAAATTGTGTCCAAGACGGTATGGCGCTGACGCTTTCCGCTTTCCAAACCAAAAAAAAAAAAAAAGCGTCC
>CALXGT010000021.1 GCA_944387915.1 uncultured Clostridia bacterium | reverse complement strand
TGTGAAGCCGGCCTTAAGATAAGATATCCCACTGAATAATCAGGTAAGACCCCTTGAAGACTACGAGGTTGATAGGCTCGAAGTGGAAGCGTCGTGAGGCGTGTAGCTTGTGAGTACGAATCGGTCGAGGGCTTGACCAAAGAGAAGAGTTTCTCCATTCGCATTCTTTGTTCAATTTTGAAGGTATCGCGAGGTACTTTCCAAAGTCGGTGTTGATAGCGACGAGGACACACCTGTTCCCATACCGAACACAGAAGTTAAGCTCGTCAGTGTCGAAAATACTTGGCTGGAGACGGCCTGGGAAGATAGAGCGGCGCCGGCACAAGGCCAAAAAGCCCGGGATCGGGCTTTTTGGTATTTCCCTTTTGAATCTTTTCACCGAAGCGGGAGAGACCGCATAGGATGAAGAGAAAGAGATATTCCTCCTTAGCTCAGTCGGTAGAGCGTTCGGCTGTTAACCGAAATGTCGTTGGTTCGAGTCCAACAGGGGGAGCCACGAAAAGCCTTGAACAATCGTTCAAGGCTTTTTTCTTTTCTCGGAAAGGTTTTGCCACCCGTGAGGGTGGTTTTTTGTTTTGAAAAAGGAGATGTTGATGTCCTTTTTGAATTTTGGAAATCAATTTATAACTTTTCTTTGGATTTTTCGCTGCAATGTTTTTTAAATTTTATCTATAGCAAACAATTTGTGTTTCCCTACCTTGTGAAAAGAGATAAATATGAAAAAATTATTGCAAAAATTTTAAAATTATGATATCCTTATGTTGTAAAACAATGTTAATCGACGTTCTTATGAACGTCAAATACTTATTGAGGAGAGATTAGTATGCCTTTTTGCAGCAAATGTGGTACGCAGATCGATGAAAATAGTCGTTTTTGCCCTTCCTGTGGCGCTGAAGTGAACAACACGACGTCTTCGAATGCCAACAATGCGTCTGCTAAAATTAATAGCACGCTAAATCAGTTTACGAACACGGCGGACAGAACCGGAAACTACACCGCACAAGAGATTCAAAGTGGAAAAGGAATGGGCGTTTTGTGTTATCTCGGCTTTCTGGTGTTAATTCCCCTTTTTGCCGCCAAAGATAACCGGTTTGTTCGTTTTCACGTAAATCAGGGATTGGTTTTGTTTATTGTCGAGGTTTTGTACGGGGTCGCTTATTCTATTTTGAGCGCGATCCTTTTGGCGATTTCCTGGCGTTTATACCTGCTTACATCGATTCTTTCGCTGGTAAGTCTTGTGTTTTTCGTTTTCCTCATCATTGGTATCGTAAATGTGGTAAATGGAAAAGCCAAAGAGCTGCCTTTGATCGGCGGAATTACCTTGTTAAAGTAATGAATAAAAAATCCGGTATCTTAAGATACCGGATTTTTTTGTTACCCGTTTTAGAAACGAACGGTTCTCGGCTCGGATGTAAAGGAGCTAAAGGTAGCCGTAACGTCTTTCAGATACAGTACTTCCATCAAACCATCGTCCGCCGAGTACATTCTCGACAGGGAAGGGTTCGCGGCAAGCATAGCGTCTCTCGCTTCCTTCCGTTCATCCAATACCGTCGTAGCCTCTACCCGAAGCCAGTTTCCATCCTTATCCATCGCACAGATTTCGGTTTTCGGATTTGCCTTCAATTGCGCGAAGACCTTCTTTTGGTTGTTGGTAACGATGTAAAGCTTCCCTTCAAATTCGCAAACCGCGCCAAAGGGACGTACTCTGGGTTGATCTCCCTCCACCGTCGCCACATAAAAGGTGTTTTCCTTTAAAAATTTGAGTACTTCAGTCATAGTGATCTCCTTTCATGCATTCAATTTTTGCCATAAACAATTATACCAGAAAAAAGCATTTTGTGCAATAGGTTAGAAAAGAACCTTTTCTTTGACGAGCCGGTACAGTTCCCGATCGGTATAGATGCGAAACCGCTCTACATTTTCTTTTTCCGCCTCTTTTTCCAGCAAAGCCAAAAACAGGTCGTAGTAATCCCCTTTTACACCGGCTTTCCGTTCTAATGCCGGGAGAGTTTTTTCGTGAAATCGACGAAGGGATTCTTCCGGTTTTTTTCCTTTTTTCAGTAATTGATAAGCGAGTTTTTCGCTCATCGTTCGTTCAACGTAGTATTTTTCACCCCAAAGGCCATAAAGAAAACGTTTTCCGTCGTAGTAGCCTAAGGTCATGTTCCTTTTGCAGGAGCTTTGGTCAAAATTCAAGACGCTTCCCAAATCTTCTCGGGGCGCAATGGTGTAAAGGTGTACATCCTTGGGAATTTTTACTTTTTTTTCAATTCCCACGCCGTAGATTCGGATGACAATAATGTCCTTGTAATTCCGCTGGATTAACGAGCTGATAGGGACAAGATCCTGAACGCCGCCGTCGGTCAACAGCTTGTCCTGAGTTTTCTCCTGGCGGAAAAGGGGAAACTGCGCGCTGGCCAAAAGCATTTCGTAAATTTCTCCCTCGGGAAGTGTTTTGACGTCGATATCCAATTCTTTTTTGTCGGTGATGGAGTAGGTAACGATGTAGAGATTGACGTCGCTTTTTCGTATCGTTTCCTCGTCTACGATTTTTTGGATCCAGTTTCGCAGGGGCGTTACATCGATTCCTCCCGCTTTGAGAGTATCAATAATATACTTCCCCAGTTCAATCATATCGGCGAAGGAAAGCTTTTTTTGAAACGCTTTCCGCAGCAAATCATCGTCGGCATTCATCACCTGAGAAAAACGAATGGTGCTCCAGATTTCTTCCGCTTCTTGTAATCGCCGCATGGCCATCATCGCGCCGTTTAGCGCGCCTACCGAAGAACCGGAAACGGCGTTGTATTGGATGTGGGCTTCCTCCAGCGCCTGCCATACGCCAATTTGATAGGCGCCTTTGGCGCCGCCTCCTTCTAAAGCGATGGCGTACTGTTTTGAAGGGTCTATTTTTAGTTCCATATTTCCTCCTTTGTTTTGGCGGTAAAACCATCAAAAAGCGAAAAGGGCGCATACAGATTTACTGCGTACGCGCCACTTTTTTATTAGTAGGGTATGTTAGAGAGTTTCAGCGAACTAGTCCAAAATAGATTAGTACGACCGCGCCAAGTACGATACGGTACCAGCCGAAAACCGAAAAGTCATGCTTTTTTACATAATTCATTAAAAATCGGATAACGCCTAACGAAACCACAAAGGCGACAGCCATTCCCAATAGGAGAATCCAAATTTCCTCTCCGGTAAAATGGAAGCCGAATTTTAAAAGCTTAAATACGCTGGCACCCAGCATAGTAGGAACCGCGAGGAAAAAGGTAAATTCCGCCGCCGCCGTCCGGGATACGCCAATCAGCAGCGCTCCCACAATGGTAGCGCCCGAACGGGATGTTCCGGGGACCATCGATAGAATTTGGAATACACCGATTAAAAACGCGGTTCGATAATCAATCGCTTCCAGTGATTGGATAGCGGGGGTTTTGTTCTTGTTTTTTTTCTCAATAACAATAAATAAAACGCCGTAAAGGATGAGCATTGCCGCGATGACAGTGGGGGTTCCAAAGTGGGCTTCCAAAAAGTCGTCTAAAAAAACGCCGGCCACCGCCGTAGGAAGAAAAGCGACGATCACCTTAAACCAAATGGAAAAAATGTCTTTTTGGATCACCGGCTTTTCCCGGAAATGGAAGGGAAACATCCGTTTAAAAAAGATCACGACAACCGCAAGAATGGCGCCAAACTGGATGACGACGAAAAACATTTCTTTGAAGCTTTCCGTCATGTTGAGCTGTAAAAATTCGTCGATCAAAAGCATATGTCCCGTACTGCTAATGGGGAGCCATTCGGTTACTCCCTCTACAATCCCCAGGATGATTACTTTAATTATTTCAAAAAATTCCATAACTGTCCTCCCCAAAAATGATAGTCTGTTCTTTGGATACAATACCTTATCTTGCCTTCGGTGTCAAGTTCTTCTTCGCCTTTTGCGAAAATTTTTCTTTTGTCCGTTTACCTATTTGTAAAAAAGAAAACGGAGGGAGACTATGAAAATCGGAAAACGAAAAATTTTATCCCTTTTTTTAGGCCTTTTTCTGGTCGCGGCGTTTCTTTGCTCTTGTACGGATAAAGGGGAAATCCAAGGCCGGTTAAAAAAATTCGAATCGGCGGCGAATCGAACGGATGTGGAAGAAATGTTAGAGCTTCTTTATCCCAAAACAGCGGGTGCAATCGAGTCCGCGGCCGATTTTGTCGCCTTTTTCTCCGACAATACCTCTGAGGAACTGTTAAGCGCTTTAGCCCAGGCATTGTTCGGGTTCGGCGGCGAGGGCCTTTTTTCTTCTCTTGAAATCAAAACCAAGGACATTTTGGTCGACGGGAATGAGGCGACCGCTAAAGTGGTTCTCCGATATCGCAACGACGGAGAAACAACAGAGACGGAAGGAACCTTCTATTTTAAATATTATGCGGAAGAATGGTATTTATCCGGCTTTTTACCCGGTTAAGGATTGAAATTGGCGGGAAATTACGGTACAATGAAGAAAACGCAGTAAAGTGGTGAGACAATGTACCGGATTTCTGAACAGGAATTTTCCATTATGACAAAAGAACTGCTTGAGGAAGAGCAGGTGTCTTACGATATGCTTTGCCATATCGTCGATCAAACCCTTCGGCGCGCAGTATCCACTTGGTGTTACAACGATTTTGACCTTCGGGGAAAGGGCTTGGAAGAGGATATTTTACAGGATATCCAGCTTCGTGTAATCAAGACGGTCATTCCTTTTTTCCTTTTGCGGGACGGTACGTTGAATGATGACCCTGTCGGGTTTCAAAAATGGTTGTTTACGGTGGGCGCCAATATCAAGCGGGATTATGGGAATCGGTTTCGAAAGCAGATGTTTACCGAGACGGCGATCGACGAGCGCATAGCGGAAAGGGAGACGGAAGAGATTTTGATTTCCAAGGAACGGATCGCGCTTTTGGCGAAAGCGGTGGATGTGGTGTTAAACTCGGATACCAGGATCTATAAAATTCTGACGTGGTTTGCCCAATCTCTATTGATGCTTCGGCTGGATGTGACGAAGATCGAGTCCAACCTGTTGATCCTTTCCCGCTTTTCCGAAGTGACCCTTTCTGAAATGCTGTCAATTTTGCTTTCCGAGGCCAAGTCCTTGCCCTGGCTCGTGATTGAGGAGAAGACGGTAGCTCGGTTGCAAGCCGCCCTTTCCGAAAAGAGAGAAGACGGTATCCCATTGGGAGAATGCCGGTACCAGGATTTCTTTATGAAAAAAGGCGGAAAAGCGACCATTAGTGACTGGGTTAACCGGATCAATCATACCATAGCGAAGCAGGTGAGTCGATGAAACATTTAACCACGGATGAGATTTTGGATTTTGTGACGCTGGAATCGTTGGACGGGAAGGGACTTGCTCTCTCGAAAAAAGTCAACGAACATATTCGAAGCTGTCCGTCCTGTCGGCAAAAGGTAACCGCTTTTTTGGAAGTAAGTGATGAGCTGACGAAGCTAAACAGCTTGTCTTTTTGCAAAGCGAATTCCTATCGATTGGCCTCTACATGGGAGGATGAAGTGGATTTTGAAGTTGAGAAGCTTTTAAAGGACGTTGGAGAAAAGGGAAGAGAGGGAGCGAAACTTGAGCTGTAACCGGGTGACCGTGCGGGTAAATCGAAACGACCTTTCCCTCTCTGCGCTGCTGCGCCGGGGAGAAGAAACCCTTTTGTGCTTTCGGCGCATTCGGGGAAACGAAAGGGAATGTGTTTTTTCCTTTGTTCCCTCTTTGGCCGACGGAAAAGAGGAAGTTTATCGTCTGATCGAGGAAGTTTGGAATCTGAAAAAAAGAGATCCTTCTTTTTCCGTTGTGGTGGAGAAGGGTCTTTTTGATAAAGACGCGGTACTTATCCAACAACAGCAGGCGGTGTTCGACGAAATCGACCAGTTGATCGGCTGTGATGAATGGAAAGCCCTTATGGAGGAGCTGCGCTTGGTTGCTCCCCAAATCGAGAAGAACAAAACCCGCGACGTTTTTTTGTGCCAGAGCTTTCTGTTTGCCATCAACGACGGGTACGGCTTGTCAACCTGCCTTCGGCTGTTTGCCAAGGCGGTTGAAGCGTTGGGCCTTTTTACCTTTCAAGGGGAGAACCCGGTTATCGAGGAGACTCTTCCTATCCCCTCGAAGGATCAAGACCCTCTGTTCGGATTGGACAGTTATCTTTCTCTGTTCAGGAAACCGGGGCATTTGATCTGTTTGGATATCAGCGAGTGGATGAGCAACACCGAAGACCGGGAATTTAAAGAATTTTTATCCCGTATTGAGGATCATGTCCAGGATAACCTTGTGGTGTTTCGCATTCCTTTTGTGGAAAAAGAAGTATTGAGCCAGATCCGCAGCAGTCTCGGGGACATTTTGTTTATCCGGGAAGTGACGTTTCCCCCTTATACGGTGGAGGAGCTGCTGTCTTACGGGGAACGAAGCTTTGCTCGTTATGGATATCATCTGGACCCGAAAGCGAAAGAAATTTTTCGCTTTCGCCTGGATGAAGAGAGAAACGACGGCCGGTTTTATGGGATGAATACTGTCCATAAGGTGGTCAACGAGGCCCTTTATTTGAAACATCTTTCCGACGCAAGAAAGGGAAAGGACGAAAAACGAATCCGGCAAGAGGATATTGCTTCCCTTTCTCGATATTATCATCAGGGCGCGGAGGATGGCTTTTCGGCGTTGGACGAACTGGTGGGACTTGCACAGGTAAAACAACGGATCCGGGAAATCGTAGCCCAAATTGAAGCGACGCGAAACGATCCGTCATTGGAACCGCCTTGTATCCATATGCAGTTTACCGGCGCTCCCGGCACCGGAAAAACGACGGTAGCGCGGATTTTGGGAAGAATTCTTCGGGAAAAGGGAATTTTGCGCAACGGAAATTTCTTTGAGTACGGGGGATTGGATCTCTGCGGCCGGTATGTGGGGGAGACGGCGCCGAAAACCGCCGGGATCTGTCGGGACGCTTACGGTTCGGTTTTGTTTATCGATGAGGCGTACTCCCTCTTTCGCGAAGGGAGTAAGACCGCGTCCTTTGGCAGAGAGGCTATTGATACGTTGATTTCGGAGATGGAAAATCATCGGACCGATTTGGTGGTTATTTTGGCGGGATATACCGACGATATGGAACGGTTAATGGAGAGCAACGCCGGGCTAAAAAGCCGCCTTCCTTACCGGATCGAATTTTCTAACTATTCCCGGGAGGAACTGTCCGAAATTTTTTTACAGATGTGTCAAAAGCGCTTTCCCATGGAAAAAGGGTTTGACGACGCGGTAAGGGCGTATTTTTCATCCCTGTCCGATACGTTGCTGCAATCAAAAGATTTCAGCAACGCCCGGTTTGTCCGCAACCTGTTCGAACGGACATGGGGAAAAGCGGCGGTTCGAAGCCAGCTCAATCGGGAACGGAAGCTGATTTTAAAAAAAGAGGATCTTTTGCTGGCTGGAACCGAGCGGGAATTTGAAAATACCGTTAAAAAGAAAACGAAGGCGATCGGCTTTTTACTATAATCGAAGGGGGGAGAGGATATGGTAAACGTCGTCAAGAAATATATCAGCCGGTTTGGTGTCCCCATTATTTCGGTGGCCGTTTGGATGTTTCTCCTTTTGTATGTGGATTTGTTTTCCGGCATCTCCATCTCCCTCTATTCTTTTTCCATTTCCCGGGTGACAGTGTATATAATTTGTGGCATTTTGTCTACGTTGAGCTTAATGTTTCCGCCTTTTCATGGGGAAAAGCATGTTTTGCTTCGTTTACTCTGGGCGGTGCTCCCGTTGGGGCTTCCCGTTTTCTTTCATTTGATGTCCATTCATTTTTTCTGGGCGCTTTTCGCATTTATGTTTTTATTGTTGGCGGGGGGCGTTTGTTACATCATCATGGGAGTGACAGCAAGGAAGCTTCGGCCCCGAAAGGTTTCTTTGAAAAAACAACTTTCCGGATTTTGGATGCTGTTTTCGCCGGTATGGGGCGGCGCTACCGTTTTGGTGCTGTTTCTTTTCCTATTCTTTCCTTATCCCGACGGGGTGATCCCTTCTACGGTAAAGCCGAGAAGCGACCTGGAAATGAGTGAGGGAAGTTTGGTCATAGCGCAGGCGGAGAGTATCGGTAAGTTAGAGGAAACTACGTGGACCACTCTGGCCGAGGTGGAAAAGCTTGACGTGCTTCAGGTTCTTTTGAATATCGAAACCACCTATCTGGGCATCGATCCGGTAAAGCTTTGCAGCGACCGGAGTATGACGGAGGATTATCTGGGGCTTTACCTGTCGGATGAAAATCGGATTCATATCAACCGTCAGTATCTTTGCGACGCTCCGGCGTATGAATGTGTCCGGACGGTTTGCCATGAAGCTCGCCACGCATACCAGCAGGGCGTGGTGGATGCGTTGGACTGGAGTAAAGATGCGGTGAAGAACAATCGATATTTCAGCGAGGCGGCGAACTGGCGGGAAGAGTTTTCCGGTTACATATCCGGTTTCGAAAATTACGAGCATTACTACTCCCAGAGCGTGGAGTCCGACGCGAGGGATTACGCCCAATCCTGTGTGGAAGAGTACTTTCAATATGTTAAGGCCATAAAACAGTAAAACCGCCGCGCGGAGATTGTCCGTGACGGCGGTTTTTTTAACCAAATTGGGCTAACGGGAGGGAAAAAGATGCCGGTCGATTTTCGCCAAGAGCAGTTCGTAAACGGGAGCGATTACCAGCGTGATCCCAAAGGACGCGGCAAGAAAGATAAGAGGCTTCTCGTTGACGGAAAAATGGCTGAGAAGGATCATGGGAAAATGCTGGAGAATATAAAACGAGAAGACCCTTTTTCCGAAAAAGGAAAGGACCCGATTTTGAATGGATACTTTCTTAGTCAACAACAGCATCCATGCCACGAAGACGAGAGAGAGTATTTCGTAAACGACGATGCTGTCCCGAAGAGGGAACAACAGGAGAAACAAGGCGGTACAGAGAAGGAAGGCCGCCGGGTAAATCCCTTTTCTTTGAAAGAAAGCGTTAATTTTTTCTTCAAAGTAGGCGTAAAAAAGACCGGCGGGAAAACAAAGCACGGTATCGCACCACCAATAATAGTCGGGGTAGACAGCGTAAAAAATAACGATGTAAACGACGGTTGCCGCTGTGACCGAACAAAGGAATACAACCGGCCGGCGATAAAAAAGCTTTCCGAAGAAAAACAAAAACAGATAGAAAAGCAGAGTGACCCAAATATACCAGTTGCTGTTTCCGACTGTTTGCCAGGCGAAAAAGGCATTCACAATTTGGCGAACGGGATAGGAGATGCCCAGCGCCCACGCAAGCAGCAGATAGAACACTACGGCAATGTCAAAATGAAGAAGGATTTTTAAAAACCGGTTTTTAAAAATCCCATCGATGTACGCTTTCCCTTTTTTTCGGTAGGATAGGAAAAGTCCATAGCCGGAATAGAAAAAGAACATAACGACAATCAGCTGTCCTAACCGGTTGTCCAGATATGTATAGAGAAAATCCCATCGGCTGTTTAGCGTCACATAGCTTTTAAAATGGCGGAAAAACACTAACAAAACAAAAAGCCTTTTACGCAGGTCGTTTTTTCCACCGACAAAAAATCGGAAAATCCGTCTTTGGAAAAACGGATTCCAAAAAGGCAAAGTATTCCCACAGCTCCCAGTACAAAAGACAAAACGGTTCCTCCTCGAAGTTAAATTTCTTTCAAAAACAGTTCTCTGGTGAGTCCGCCGTATTTTTGATAAAGACCTTGGCTTTGATATCCGGCGCGAATCATATTTTGCCGGCTGAATCGATTGTCGGGCGCCACTGTGGAAAGAAGGGTGGAAATTCCCCGCTGTTTTGCCCGGCTTTCCAGCATAAGCATCAGCGTCCTTTGCAGGCCGTGCCCTTGGAAGGCGGGACGCACGATCACCAATTTGATATTGGCGGCGGAAAAAAGAGATTCCGTGGAGAAGGAAAGAAGCTTCCCCAAATTCTCTTCACTGTCTTCCCCGAAATACAAAATGGCAAAGCCGGCAAGCGTATTTTTATGATAGGCGCCGATACAGACATGAGGGGGACGCAAACAGGAAAGCAGCATATCCTCGCTGTTCCTGCGCAAAAAATCGGGATTTTCAAGATGAGCGAACGCTTCCTCCTGAATCTCCAGGAGGGTGCTTAAGGCCTCTTCGTTTAAATCCTGAAATAAAAATTCCATGGCGCATCCTTTCTTCAAAAAAATGCCCGTTTACAGAGAAACGGGCGAAATGTTTATTTTTTCTCGGTAAATCTCCAGGAATCCAAGCACATATCGTAGAGGCTCTTGGTGGCTTTCCAATGAAGCTCCTGCTCCGCTTTTTTGGGATCCGCGTAGCAGGAAGCGATGTCGCCTGCCCGCCGGGGACCAATCACATAGGGGACGGGGCGGCCGGAGGCTTTTTCATAGGCGCGGACCACTTCCAGCACCGAATGGCCTTCCCCGGAACCCAGGTTGTAGATGGAAACGCCGGTTTCCGTCCGAAGCTTTTTGAGGGCGCTCAAATGCCCCTTCGCCAAGTCCACCACGTGGATATAATCCCGGACGCCGGTTCCGTCTTTTGTATCGTAATCGTCACCGTAGACGGTGAGCTTCGGAAGCTCGCCCTTTGCCACTTTGGCAATATAAGGGGTGAGGTTATTGGGAATGCCGTTGGGGTCTTCGCCGATTAAACCGCTTTCATGGGCTCCCACCGGGTTGAAATAGCGGAGAATGGAAATCGAAAAGGTAGGATTGGCGGTATAGAGGTCTTTGAGGATCTGCTCGATCATAACCTTGGTCCAGCCGTAAGGGTTGGTAGCGGATGTGGGCATATCCTCCCGGTAAGGAACCGGATTGTTCATGCCGTAAACGGTGGCGGAAGAGCTGAATACCAGCCGTTTTACGTTGGCGGCTTCCATTTCCTCACAGAGGATCAGCGTACCGGTAATGTTGTTATGGTAATAGCGAAGGGGGAGCGAAACGCTTTCTCCCACTGCTTTTAACCCGGCAAAATGAATGACGGATTCCACCGCGTTCTCGGAAAAAATTTTCTTTATCGCTTCCCGGTTTAGCAGATCCGCCTGGTAAAACTGAAAGTCTTTGCCGGTGATTTTCCGAATCTGATTGAGCACTTCCGGTTTGGAATTGGAAAAATTATCTACAATAATGATCTGTTCTCCCTCGTTTAACAGCTCCACGCAGGTGTGGGAGCCGATATAACCGGCGCCGCCGGTCACTAATACTGCCATAAAAACACTCCTTTCTTTACAAGAGTATACCCTTTTTTCCCCGCTTCGTCAACCGAAAAATCTCCCTGATTTTTTGGTTGTCCTTTTTAAGGATCTTTGTCCCAAAAAAGAGAAAGATGAAAACATTCACGGAAAATTCTTCATTTTATCTAAGAAATGTGATACAATAAGAACATCCTGGGCTGTAGAAAAGTTGCAGCCGCGCGAGGAGGAAAGATAAAAATTATGGCAGAGCCCTTTTATCGGGAATCTTGGGGAAATGAGGTCTTTTTTTCGACCATCCCGGAGAATCGATTTAAGTCGAATCTTTTGGCGGTGCATTTTATTTTGCCCATTGACCGGCGGCAGGCTTCTTCTCTGGCGCTGGTGCCTATGATGCTGGAAAAATGCTCCGAAAAATATCCGAGCTACCGGTTTTTGTCCCGCAAGTTGGATGCGTTGTACGGCGCTTACATCGGCGGTACCATTTCAAAATACGGCGACCGGTTTGTCATTACCTTTTACGCTTCGGTGATAGAGGACCGTTACGCTTTGCAAAAGGAACATCTTTTAGAGGAAAGCGCCGCTTTGCTGGCGGAAGTGATTTTCCATCCCCTTCGGGGAAGCCAAGGCTTGGATCTGCAAAATTTTTCTTTGCAAAAGGAATATTTGATGGATTCCATCCGTTCTCAAATCAATGACAAGCGGCGGTACGCTTTAAACCGGTTGATTGAAAACATGTATCGCGGGGAACGTTACGGCGTGTTTGCCGGAGGAACCTTAGAGCAGGCGGAAGCGGTTACCGTGGAAGAAGCGACGGTTTCTTATCATCGTATGCTGCGGGATGCCACCGTGGAGATTTTTTATACTGGAGACACCGATCCGGAACCGGCAAAAGCGCTTTTGAAGGAATATTTTTCTCAAAATCGGGATCCTGTTTCCATTCCGGAGACGACGTTTTCCCCTTCGAGGGAGATCCCCTTTCTGGTGAAAGAGGAGATGGACGTGAACCAGGGAAAGCTTTGCATCGGCGTAAAAACCGGCATTTCTCCCGATGACGCTCAACTCTCCGCTCTTCGG
>CALXGT010000020.1 GCA_944387915.1 uncultured Clostridia bacterium | reverse complement strand
TTTCGGAGAACGTCACCTGGGGACAGCGGAAAAGCTTTTCGGATGGCAAGGTGCATCTTCCCTACAAACGCTTTCTGGGGTATGAAAAGGGCGAGGATGGGCGTCCAGCTGTGGTGGAGGAAGAAGCCGCTGTTGTGCGGTTGATTTACCGGCTGTTTCTGGAAGGCAAGACTCAGGCAGGCATCTGCAAGCATCTGGAAAGCATGGGCATTCCTTCGCCCAGCGGCAAACAGACGTGGACTAAAACCACCGTCACCAGCATTCTCACCAACGAAAAGTACAAAGGCGACGCACTACTGCAAAAGAAGTTCACGGTAGATTTTCTGGAAAAAAAGATGAAGATCAATCAGGGAGAGGTTCCCCAGTATTACGTGGAAAACAGCCACCCCGCCATTGTTCCACCGGAAGAATGGGAAATGGTGCAGCTGGAAATATCCCGGCGAAAGGCGCTGGGCAGAACCTACAGCGGCAAGAGCGTTTTTTCTGCAAAGCTGGTTTGTGAGGACTGCGGCGCTTTTTATGGCTCCAAGGTCTGGCACTCCACCGACCGATACCGGAAACAGCTCTGGCAATGCAACCGGAAATTCTCCAATGAAAAGCGCTGCGGTACTCCGACCATTGACACTGAAACCATCCGGCGGATGTTCCGCACCGCCTACAATCAGTTAATGGGAAACCGGGCAGAACTTATCACGGACTGCCAGCAGATGCGGAAAGAGCTGGTGGATTTTGCAGCGTTGGATGCGGAGATTGCGAAACAGCAGGAAGAAACTCAGCTGATTTCCAAACTGGTGCAAGAGGTGGTAAAAGAAAATGCCGTTGCGGCCAGGTCCCAGGACACCTATCGACAAAAGTATGAGACACTGACAAAACAGTATGAGGCTGCTATGGTAGAACTGGAACGGCTGCAAAATCTCCGAACCCGCCGCAAGCAGCAGGACAAGGCCATGTTGCTTTTTATCCGCACCTTGAAGAAGCAGCCGGACATTCTGGAAGAATGGGACGACACCATCTGGACTATGATGGTGGAAAAGGCGATCGGTCATCGGAACGGCAGCATCACCTTTGTGTTTTACAATGGAAAGGAGATTACAATCGGGGCATAAGGCTCCGATTTTTTTCTCTTCCGAGGAATCGTTCAAAGGTGCACACCCCCCTGAAAAAAATGCACACCCCCCGACCTTTCGTGAAAAGGTTCTCGGGGGAAAATACAAACAGGCTCTGGGACGACCACTTTTCAATCCTCCCAGAGCCTGCTATCGTTCAATGGTATTCACAAAGCCCGTAAAATGGGGCTTTGTGCAAAAAGAAACTGCACACCGTTTCGATACACCGTGGTATCAAAATAGGTGTGCAGTTTTGGCGGAGATGGAGAGATTCGAACTCTCGAACCGCTTTTAACGGTTACACGATTTCCAGTCGTGCGCCCTCGACCAACTAGGCGACATCTCCAGCTGATTTCCTACCTTGTCTTTTGGCGACTTAAACATCATACACGATTCTTGTCTTTTTGTCAATAGGTTTTTGATAAATCACGAAATTTTTGCAAAAGAAAAGAAGTTATGGGAATTTTAGCTACATAATCAATAAAGAAAGTATCAGAAACCATAATCCTTACCAATTGAAATAAAATGACGGATGTGTTACAATGAAATTGCATTTTAAAGGAAATTCTCATAAAATAATAGAATTGGCGCCTTGGATACGAAAATTAATTTTCTTTTTCCTTCAAGGCGTTCTTTCATTTTCAATTTTATGAAGGAAAGGACCGTGGAGAATTTTGAACATTTCTGATGTTTTGGATTACGTAGAAAGCAATGACATTAAATTTATCCGATTGGTTTTCTGCGATATTTTTGGAAAACAAAAAAATTTAGCCATTATGCCCAACGAATTACCGCATGCTTTTGAAACAGGAATTTCTTTTGACGCTTCGGCCATTCGGGGATTTTTAAATATTGAACGTTCCGATCTGTTTTTGGTTCCCGAAGAGGAAACGATGCTGATGATGCCCTGGCGCTCTCTGAGCGGCCGGGTGATGCGGTATTATTGCCATATCCGTACACCGGACAATCAGATTTTCGAGGGAGACTGCCGCCAAATTTTGAAAAATACCCAAAACACTTTAGAGACGATGGGATACGACTGCAACATTGGCGTAGAGTGTGAATTTTATCTGTTAAAAACGGACAACGGAGGTACCCCCACCGAAATTCCTCAGGACTTCGGCGGGTATTGTGACATCGCGCCTTTGGATCAGGGAGAAAATATCCGGAGAGAAATCTGCCTAACATTGGAGAAAATGGGAATTTATCCCGAGGTTTCCCATCACGAACAGGGCCCCGGACAAAATGAGATTGATTTTCGTTACAACGATCCCCTGACGACCGCCGACCATTTAACTGCTTTTAAAGCGACGGTCAAGGCGATCGCGGGCCAAAACGGTTTGTTCGCGTCCTTTATGCCTAAGCTGTTTACCAACTATAGCGGAAGCGGTATGCATACCAACCTTTCTCTCACTCGAAATGGAAAAAACATCTTCTCGACGGAAAACGGCGCCTTATCTGAAGAAGGAGCACATTTTATCGCCGGGATTATGAATCGGATTCGGGAAATTACCCTCTTTTTAAATCCTATTACCAATTCTTACAGCCGTCTGGGAACTTTTGAGGCGCCGAAATATATTACCTGGTCCGCGCAAAACCGTTCCCAACTAATCCGGATCCCCGCCGCGGACGGGAAACATGCCCGTATGGAGCTGCGCTCGCCGGACATGCGGACCAATCCGTATATTGCGTTTACTCTTCTTTTGGAGGCCGGCATGGAGGGAATCCGGAAGTCTCTGCCTCTCCCCGGACCGGTGAACGCGAATATGTATACCATTGATGCCCACCGGTACGAAACCCTTCCCCAAACCCTTTTGGAAGCCGTAAAAGCTGCTGAAAACAGCGAATTTGTCGCCTCGGTACTCCCGAAAAGGCTCATCGAGAAATTTATTGAGGTCAAAATTTCCGAATGGGAAACAGTGGTTTCCGCCGAAGATAAAGATGTAGCGGAGCGAAATCTCTATTTTTACGATGAGTAAACAGACAAATCAATAAGCGAGGGACTCTTGTGAAGCATGTTTTAATTGTATCCGCAAAAAAAAGCATAGAGAGCATTGAAACGCTGCTCCGGGGAGAGATACCCTGCCAATGTGTGGCAGTCGAAAGCGGCGGAGAAGCCCGACGTATCTGTTTAACAACCAGTTTTGATTTTATTTTGATTAATACGCCGCTGCCCGATGAATTTGGTCATGATTTGGCTGCCAGTCTTTCAAATTCTACTCTCGCCGGGATCGTTTTGATGGTAAAAATTGATATTGCGGAGGACGTTTCCTCCCGAGTGATGGATTACGGAATCTGTGTTTTGCCAAAGCCGATACAAAAACCGTGGTTTTACCAATGTATTCGTCTCTGTTTAGCGTCAAGAAACCGCCTTTTGCGATTGAAACGGGAAAACGATACTCTCTCCGAGAAGCTAATGGAACAAAAATTAGTTAGTCGAGCCAAGTGCCTTCTGATTGAAAAGGAAAAACTGAGTGAAGATGAAGCGCACCGCCTTTTAGAAAAACGAGCAATGGATGAGCGAATCAGCAAAACCGACGCCGCGAAAGCGGTCTTACGACGCTATCAAATCCAAGGAGGAAATGGTTGATGAAAAAAACGCAAAAATTGGAAGAATCCTGTGGTGTTTTTGGGATCCGATGCAAAGAAGACGATAAAGCGCCGACTACGGTGTATTACGGACTCCTCGCCCTTCAACATCGAGGGCAGGAAGGCGCGGGCATCGCTTTATTAAACGGCACATCCATTCTCCACCACAAGGATCTTGGTCTTGTCAGTGAAGTGTTTTCTCCCGATGTTTTAGCTCGAATGCCCCGTTCTCGTATGGCGATCGGCCATGTTCGCTACTCCACTACCGGAAGCAACAGCCGCTCCAACACCCAGCCTATCATCACGGAATATCTCACCGGTCGAATCGCTACTGCTCATAACGGGAATTTAGTCAACATCTCCGAATTGCGGGAAAAGCTCCAAAAAATTGGATATGCCTTTACGGCGACCAACGACAGCGAAATGATTTCCTCATTGATCGCTTACGAAGATCTCCAATGCCGGGACATCGAAATGGCGGTAGAGCGAGCCTGTAAACAATTTGTGGGCTCTTTTTCCTTAATCATTCTTTCCGGTACCGGAAAACTTATCGCCGTCAGAGACGGCTGGGGGATTCGTCCTTTATGTATCGGCGTCCGGGGTGAAGACTATGTTGTCTGTTCAGAAAGCTGTGCCCTGGATGGAACGGGATTTTCCTTCCTTCGGGATGTACAGCCGGGAGAGATGGTAGTGATTGACCGGGATCAACCGTTACGCAGTAAACAAATTTTACCCAGTAAGAAAAATGGCTTTTGTATTTTCGAGTACGTATATTTTGCCCGATCCGACTCCATTATCGACGGTCAAAGCGTTTACAATGCCCGGTTCCAGATGGGAGTGGAATTGGCTAAGGAACATCCCGTGGAAGCGGATGTAGTTTGCGGCGTACCGGATTCCGGTTTGGACGCAGCCGCCGGTTACGCATTTCAAAGTGGATTGCCCTTAAAATCCGGCTTTGTGAAAAACCGCTATGTGGCCCGAAGCTTTATCGCCCCCACACAGGCCCAACGAAGCGATACCGTACGGCTAAAGCTCAATCCTCTAAGAGCAAACATCGAAGGAAAACGGGTTGTTTTGGTAGACGATTCTATCGTTCGCGGAACGACCTCCGCTCGAATTATCCGGTCTTTGAAACAGGCTGGCGCCAAAGAAGTCCACATGATGATTTCCTCTCCCCCCTTCCGGCACACCTGCCATTTGGGAACGGATATCGATCGCGAAGAGGCCCTGATCGCAAATCAACGCACATTGCCGGAGATTGCCGAAGAAATCGGCGCGGACAGCCTCGGGTATATCAGCATTGACGGTATGAAACGGGCTTGCAAGGACGCGAAAGTTTCTTTCTGTACCGGCTGCTTTAATCATGATTACCCGGTAGACAACGGAAACAACCATAAAGATATATTGGATACTCAATAAAAAGCGTAAAAAATCCTCTTCCCGTATGTTGGGAGGAGGATTTTTTAAAATCGAGGATGTTTTATTTCTTCTTTTCCGGTGGAAAGCTGAATTTGGGAAAGAAAGCTTTCGGTCTCTTCCTCGGAAAGATTTTGAATTACAAACCGATGGGGTTGCTCCGAATAGGGAATCACAATCAAATCGCAGCAATGAATCATCCGTTGAAACAAGGAAGCGCGAACCTCAATTTTTGCGATCCGCTCCTTCGGTATCGCCAAAGTATAAATTCGAAATCCATACGTCAACGAAAAGGTACAAAGATTGTTTTTGATCCCGGCGCCGGAATGAAAAAAGGCGGTTATCTTAACGAAAAGCCACCACAAAAGAGGTAAGGAAGTCATAATTAAGAGGAAAATCAATAAAGCACGGAAATTCTCCATAGAAGAGTAAAAGAAGATAAAGACCCCGATCACTGCCAAAAGCCAACTGGCCGGTGGGATAATAAACCGGGTAAACGCTCTTTTTATAGGTCGGATTTTTCGATATCTCAAGCGGTATTCCGGAAGAAAAAAGCGCAAACTCCGATTTAATTCTCTTTCGTCCAGGGCGGGAAACAAAGCGGACAGCTCATCGCTTCCCTTTCCGTAACCGCTGCAATTCAAAAAGACCGAGTAAAAACCAAAAAGCTTGGTTAAAAAGCTCTGCCGCATTAAAATATAGTTGATACGGGAGACGGAAAGCTCGGTCTCCTTAAGAGTAAACAGTCCCGCGTTAATGGTTAGGGAATTTCCTTTCCGGAAAACGCGAAACCGAAGATGACGAATCAGATTGAGCAAAAAAGCAACGATCCATCCCCCCAACAACACAAAAGCGAAAATTGCCGCGGCAGGCGGCAACCAAAAGACAATTGTCTGGGCAAGATTGGTCAGGGTATCAAAAAAGAGCCTCTGGGCTTCTTCCCCAAATAAACGGCCGGATTGGCTAATTAAGGTAGAAGCGAACAAAACGCCGGACAGGGTATTGGAAGTTAAAAACGAAAGTAAAGCTACATAAAGCGCTCTCGTTCGATAGGACCGCGCGGGTGTTTTCTCTCCCTCGATTTCCCTGCCTACCGCCTCGGCCAACCGGGATGTTTCCTTTCGATTGAGAAGCAAAACCACATCCGCCTTCTTCCGGCTTCCTGCATCGGTATCCATCTTTACCCGCACGACTCTGAACGGTCGCAAATACCACGGTTTCTCCAGAGAAAAAGTGGCCAAATCTTTATAGCGAATTCTCCATCGGCTGGAAACCAAAACACCTTTTCGAATGAAAATTTCCTGGTCATCCAAACGATATAAATAACAAAACCAATAGATGAAGCCTAAAATCAAAATGAGGCCTACCGCCGCAATGTCCATCCAAAAGCCGCTCCACCAGCCGGCAAAGTTGCCTTGCAGCAAAGAAAGGGAGCGAATCAGGGGAAACAACAAAAAGAGAAGATACCGAGACATGCAGTCGAAAACCAAAAAAGGATGCTGCCTTTTGAACCTTTGACCGCTCATCCCCGCTCCTTTCGTCCATGGGAGGTAATCCACTCCGCCAATACGTCCGCCTCTTCCTTTTCCAAAAAAGGAATATATAAGTTCGCGCCCATGCCCCTTATAAAAACGTCTGTCGTTCGGGTCAAGACGGAGAAAGGAGAACGCACCAAACTCACTGATGTAACTGCTCGATGCGCAAGACGGCTTTTCCTCATAAAAAAAATTCCTCTTCGGTATTCGAGATAATCCTCATTCGCCTGATAAACGCAAGTCAATTGAAGCAACGGCAGGTACAAAAAAGCAAATAGTACAAACAAAAACCCCGTCAGCCACAATCCACCGTACCACCAAACCGAACGGTAAGGAGTTACATAATAGATGACCAGTGCAATCAAGCTGAACACCAGTACATTTCCCATTTCCCATACCCACAACACTTTGGTGGAAATATGATTGCTCAGAAGATTCCCCCCTCTCAATACAGCGCGAAAAGAGAAGGCTTTCACCTTCTCTTTTTGTCTGCGTTACTGCACGTCAGTATCTGAAACTAAAGTCTTTAACGAGGTGGCCAACCCAGCCAATGACTGAATCTCGCTGGGAATAATAATTTTCGTTGCGTTTCCATTGGCGGCTTGACCAAACGCCTCAATTCCTTTTAAAGCAATGACTTTATCCGTAGGATTGGCTTCATTTAGGAGCTTAATACTATCGGCAAGCGCTTTTTGCACCATCATAATAGCCTCGGCTTCACCTTCCGCCTCCCGGATTTGCTTTTCCTTTTCCGCTTCCGCTCGAAGGATCGCGGACTCTTTCTCCGCTTCCGCCTTTAAGATAACCGCTTCTTTTTCGCCTTCAGCAACCAGAATCTGGCTTTTTTTCCGTCCTTCTGCTTGCAAAATCGCTTCCCGGCGCTCCCGTTCCGCTTTCATCTGTTTTTCCATAGCGTCCTGGATCTCTCTGGGAGGCATAATATTTTTCAGCTCCACCCGGGTTACTTTAATGCCCCATTTATCGGAAGCTTCATCCAAAATCGACGTGATCCGGGTGTTGATTACATCCCGAGAAGTGAGGGTCGCATCCAGATCCAAATCGCCGATAATATTTCGAAGCGTGGTGGCCGTTAAATTTTCAATCGCCGCGATAGGACGATCGATGCCGTAGGTAAATAACTTGGCATCAGACACCAGGTAAAAGACCACCGTGTCGATCTGCATGGTGACGTTATCCTTGGTAATCACGGGCTGGGGCGCGAAATCCACCACGTTTTCCTTTAAAGACACCTTTTTCGCCACCCGGTCAATAAAAGGAACGAGGAAATGCAATCCCGTGTCCCAGGTGGCATAATAAGCGCCGATCCGTTGAACGACATACACCTGTGCCTGGGGAACAATTTTAATATTACTCACCACAATAACCAAAAGAACCACAACAATCGCAATCAACATCAGGTAAGCAACGTATTCCATACTTTTCTCCTTTCTACGACTCCTTCACCGGAGTAACAATCAAGGAAACGCCTTCGATCTTTTCCACCGTTACCTTGGCATCCACCGGAATGACTCGATTATCCGAAGACTTCGCCGCCCAATCCAATCCACCAATAAAAATCCGTCCGCTTCCCCGAAGGGGATCGATGGATTCTTTTACAATACCCTCTTTCCCCACTAAAGCATCCGCATTCGTCTTGACAATATTCCTATGTAGGTACTTTTTAGACAGAGGCCGCAAAGCAATCAGCATCAACACCGACATTAAAATAAATACGAACAGCTGTATCTGCCAGGAAACGTGAAACAGGGAAACAATGAGCGCAGCCAGGCTTCCAATAGCGAACCAAAAGGAAACCAACGCATCCGTCATTCCTTCCACAATCAAAAACACAATGACCAGAAATCCCCATATCAATATCGACAATCCCATGTCTCCTCTCCTCCTTCCCACATCAAAAGCAAATCTCGTATTTTCAACATTTTTTTAAATTTCCCCATTATTATTTTACACAAATTGACAACTGGCAAGCAAGAAAAACGCCCATAAGGGCGTCTCTTGTGACTAAGCCTGTAAGCCGAGTTCTGTCTGGTGTGGCAATCTATCTCGACAAGACGTCGCCGCCTTGCTCCAGCCGCCCTTCGGGAGCGTCGGGCCAACGATACCCTCCCAGTCGGCGTTGCATCGGATAGGGTTTACATGGCAGCAGGGTCTCCCCTGCCCCGGTGAGCTCTTACCTCGCCTTTCCATCCTTACCAGAAATTCTGGCGGTATCTTTCTGTTGCACTTTCCCTAGAGTCGCCTCCGGCTGCCGTTAGCAGCTATCCTGCCCTGTGATGCTCGGACTTTCCTCATGCAAAAGCACGCTGCCACACAGCTTACTCACAATTAAATTGTATCAAAACCGGTTTTCTTTGTCAACCTTGATACCCGGAATTGCTCAAATGGGTATTATACGCATCCGCCAACCGGTTAAAGTTATCGATAAACTTATAAATGCCCACCCAGTGGATGATGCCGCAGCAGCAATAAGACAAGAGCTCCATCACCAGATAGAAGGTACCGGTCTCGTCGCATCGAATATGGTTACAGTCCGCCACCGCTTTGATCCGATTGCCCTGGACATAAATCCAATAAAGATAGTAGATGCCGCAAGTCACCAGAGTTAAAATAATCATCGTAGTGCCATCCTTGGCCTGGCCGTCATTTCCCACCATTCGATTGATGTCCTCATTGGTTTCATAAAGAAAGATGAGAAAATAAATCCCACAGGTCACGATACTCAGCAGCAAAACGGTTACAAAATCCTTTCGCTTAATCATCCAATGTCACTCCTCGTTAAAATTGACTGGAAAAACAAAAAAATCCTCCGAACAAGACAATCTTCGTTATATTCCATCGGCGGCGTATCGGGAAACAAAAGCACCATACGCACAAGGTAAACACCGACAAATAAAATAACGAAAACAAGATTGCATTTTCGCAGGATAGACGATTCTCCCCGAAGAAAAAAATTCAGTCCAACCAGCGGCAGTGCAAATGGCCAAAGGGGATGAAACCAAAACGCTTCCTTAAAATCGAGCCGGAGCGCCGCCAAATGCGCCCGGGTCATTCCGCATCCGGGACATGGAATACCGAAAAAGTTCTTAAAAACGCATCCGTAATCCAGCAAAAAGAGCAAAACCAAAGCCAGCAATACGAAGCGAGCGCCCCGAAAAAGCGCCTCTTTTCCCCGCATTTTAATCGGTGAGATAGGCCTTTACCATAGCCTGGAGCAATTCGTCCCGATCCACCTTCCGGATCAGGCTTCGGGCATTGTTATAGGTCGTAATATAGGTAGGGTCTTCAGAAAGGATATATCCTACGATCTGGCTGATGGGGTTATACCCTTTTTGCTTTAATGCGTCGTACACCACCGTCAGTGTCCGCCGCATTTCCAGCTCTTTATCGTCAGCAACCGTAAATGTCATCGTTTTTTTATCCAGCATACAAATCCCCTTTCCCTTGTCTTTTGTACTTAAATACCTACAAAGGCAAAGAACAAATCTTTGCCTTTGTATTCAGTGTACCATATTTGACCTAAAATTACAAGAGCTATTGCCGTAAAAATACCTGGATGCCCTCTAACGCCTTCAGCACCTTGGCAACCGCGTCATCGCATTCCTCTACGGTCAATGTCCGATCCGCAGCCCGCAAAACCAGGGAATAAGAAACACTTTTTTTACCCTGCGGGATCTGGGCGCCCCGATAAATATCGAAGAATTTGATTTCCTCCAAAATATGAGGAATCGCCTCGGAAATCACCTTTTCGATTTGTCCGATGGGAAGTTTTTCATCCGCGATCAAAGAAAGATCCCTGGTAGAAGCCGGGAATTTGGGAAGGGGTTTATATTTTTTCTCATTTACCCCAAGCCGGGTCAGCGTCTTCAAATCGAATTTCGCACAGTACGCTCTGACACCGATCCCGTAATTTTCAAGGACCGCGGGATGGATCTCGCCGAAGACGCCGATCACGGTATCGTCTACCAAGACCTTTGCCGTCCGGCCGGGATGGAAGGTGGGATCATTCTCTTCGGGGATCACCTCGTAATGAGGAATATTTCCCGCGTCCAGAAGATTTTCCACAATTCCTTTCAAGCTGTAAAAATCTTCCCCTTCCCCATACAGACCGATAGTAACCTGGGGATTTTCATCGGGCAGTTCTCCCTCGCCCTTTTTAATATATTCGTTTCCGATCTCATAAAATGCGCCGGCGGGATTGCGATAGTTATAGTTTGTAGCAATTACCTCTAACATCGAGGGAATTGTGGTAGTCCGCATCACGCTGGTGTCCTCGCCCAAGGGGTTCAAGATCTCCACCGAATTTCTCAGCGGACTATCGGAAGGAAGGTTAATTTTATCGTAATCCTTGGGGCTGATAAAGGAAAAGGTCATCACTTCGTAACAGCCGTTGGCCAAAAGAGACTGCTCGATTTGCCGCTGGTATTTTTGCGGGTAAGTTAAGCTTCCTTCCCCTTCCCCTGTCAGCTTTTTCACCGGAATCTTATCGTAACCGTAGATTCTCGCTACCTCTTCGGCAATATCCGCCTTGTTATGAATATCTACCCGGAAGGTGGGCGCAATTACTTTGCCGTCCTTAATTTGGAAAAAGAGGGACTGTAAAATCCGTTCTTGCTCCTCTTTCGAAAGCTGGATGCCGATAAAATTATTGATCCAGTCGGGGTCAAAGGGAATCTCCTCTCTGGGCGCGATATCCCCTCTTACATCGATCACGCCGTCTACTACTTCACCGCAACCAAGCTGTTCCACCAGCTCGCAGGCGCGCAGCAGCGCCTCCATGGTCTCCTCCGGATCCAGTCCCTTTTCAAACCGGGAAGAGGATTCGGTCCGAAGGCCCAGCGCTTTTGCCGTCCGGCGCACGCTGCTTCCCTTAAAGCAGGCGGACTCGAACACCACGGTATTGGTATCGTCGGCGATACCGCTATACTCGCCGCCCATAACGCCGGCAACCGCCGAAGGCTTTTCACTGTCGGCAATGACCAGCATGCTCTCGGAAAGGGGATGCTCCACCCCTTCCAGGGTGGTAATCACTTCGCCGGGGCGGGCGTTACGGACCACAATCTTTCCATCCTTGACATATTTTAGATCAAAGGCATGCATAGGCTGGCCATATTCCATCATGACAAAGTTGGTAATATCCACTAAGTTATTGATGGGACGAACGCCACAAGCGCGAAGCCGCTCCCGCATCCACCGGGGAGAGGGACCGATCTTTACATTTTTCACCACTTTCGCCGAATAGCGGAAGCAAAGCTCCTTATTGTCCACTTCTACCGAAAGATAATCGGCAATATCTCCGCCGCTGCCTTTCACTACCGGTTTTTTGTGCAAAAACGGAAGCCGGAAGGTCGCGGACGCCTCTCTCGCAAGTCCCAAAACCGAAAGGCAGTCGGGACGGTTGGATGTGATTTCAAACTCTACGCAGGTATCGTCTAATCCAATCGCCTCCGTTACCGGCTGGCCGATTTGGCAGTCCTCTTCCACTAAAAAGATGCCGTCCTCTATCGCATAGGGGAAATCGTGAGCAGTGAGTCCCAGCTCGCTTAACGAACACATCATCCCTTCGCTTACAACGCCCCGCAATTTTCCTTTGGTGATCTTAACGCCGCCGGGCAAGGTAGAGTGATCTAGCGCGCAGGGCACCATCGCGCCCGGCACTACGTTTTTGGCGCCGGTGACAATCTGAAGGGGCTTTTCTCCTCCTACATCGATCTGGCAAATCACCAGATGGTCAGAATCGGGATGGGGCTCTACCGACAATACCTTTCCCATCACCACATTTTCAATTTCCTCGTCCTCTCTGCGATATCCCTCTACCTTAGAGCCGCTCATGGTCATGCCGTCGCAGAAAGTTTTAATATCCTGATCGTAAGGAACATAGTCCTTAAGCCATCTCATTGATAAATCCATGTTTTTCCTCCGTCATCCCTTTTTCGGGTTAAAACTGCGACAAGAAGCGCAGATCATTTTCATACAGCAACCGCATATCGGAAATACCGAAATGCCGCATAGAGATCCGCTCTAATCCCAATCCGAAAGCGAATCCGCTGTAAACCTCGGGATCGATACCACAGGTACGAAGTACGTCGGGGTGGACCATACCGCATCCCAATAGCTCGATCCAACCTTCTCCCTTGCAAACCCGGCAGCCGGCGCCATGGCAGTTAAAGCAGCTCACGTCTACCTCAGCGGAGGGCTCGGTAAAGGGGAAATGGTGCGGGCGGAAGCGAAGCTTGGCTTCTTCCCCGTAAAGCTTTTGGAAAAAGGTCTCTAACGTTCCCTTTAAATCGGCCATGGTAACGCCCTTATCCACCACCAGACCTTCGATCTGATGGAACAGGGGCGAATGGGTGGCGTCGATAGCGTCGGAGCGGTAAACCCGTCCCGGAGAGATGATCCGCAACGGAGGGGTGCTCTTTTCCATCACCCGCGCCTGTACCGAAGAGGTTTGGCTGCGCAGTACGATATTATCGGAAACAAAAAAGGTGTCCTGAGAATCTCTCGCCGGATGGTCTTTGGGGATGTTCAATGCTTCGAAGTTATAGTAATCATATTCCACCTCGGGCCCGTCTACCACATTAAAGCCCATTCCCAAAAAGATTTCCTTGGCAATATTCATAACGGCGGTGTTGGGATGTACCTTTCCGATTGAACGGCGTTTTCCCGGCATGGTCACATCGATGACCTCCGCCTTTAATTTGGCGTCCATAGCCGCTTTTTGCAGCTTTTTTTGGCACTCCGCGATCGCCTCTTCCAACGCGCTCCGGACTTCATTGGCAATTTGGCCCATGACCGGACGTTCCTCGGGAGAAAGCTTCCCCATCTGTTTTAAAATACCGGTCAGCTCGCCTTTTTTACCCAGGTATTTGACTCGAAGTTCCTCTAACGCCTTGCCGTCAGCGGCGGCATAGATGGCGTTAAGCCCTTCTTCCTTAATTTTTTGCAATTGCTCTTGCATCTTTTTCCTCCAATTCTCCAGCGCTCGTTTTATCCATTGGGACGCCCTAAAAGTGGGAAAACTTCCCTTCATAAACAAAAATCGCTCTCGTCCCCAAAGGGACGAAAGCGACAATTACTTCCGTGGTACCACCCAAATTCCTGAAAAAACAGGCACTCATTTTCTCATAACGGAGAAATCCGTCAAGCCCTACTCCGTTCAGGCTTGCCGCTCCCGGGTGAAAATTCAGCTTTCCAAAGAACCAAACAGCGCTTTCAGCCGGTGACGCCGTCTCTCTTTTGGGGTTGGAAGCTTACTTTGCCCGTTCCAAGCGTTTCTTTTATGATGATAGCACAATATGTAAAAAAAAGCAAGAATAAATTCAAAAACTCTTTAAGCCAAATCGGCCCCGAAAATCGTTACTCCGTCTGCGTCAAAGGATGAGAAGCGGAAATGGATTGGATGGTATAATTTTTATCCGCATCCCGCACTACCGTATAGTACATAATCTTATCCGCTTCCGGCTGATACGCGTTTCCATCCAAATCCCCTTGCCAGCTCAATCCGGGAGGCAGATAACCTACGGTCAAAATATACCCGTTCTCCGTCTTTTCGATTTTTTGAATCTCCGGCGAATAGGACATAATGTAAGGGGTAGCGGGAAAGATATAGGTCTTATTCTCCTCGTCGTAATTAATCATAAAGGAGCTGTCCCCTACCGTCTGGTGGGTATAGGTTACATTTCCGAACAGTTCTCTGATCTGTACCTCAATATCTCCCTGAGGTACACTGATAAAATTAAACTCATCCGCCGGATATTTGGATATATCCTCGTTAATAATCAATCGCCACACCGCAGCAGTGATGATGGTGGTATCCGTCGCCTCGGATGGAGAGGAAAAGGGCGGCGGATCTTGCATCACCAAGGGCAAGATCATCGTAGAAAAGGCGGCCTTTTCTTTGGTGTGATTGATGGCGTCGCCTACGGCGCTGATGCCAAACCGCAACGTTGTCACCAATCCGATTACCGCAAATACCAAAACCACCGCGCCGAAAATGACTACTTTTTTGCCTGTCCGGTTGGATTCAGCCGTTTTCGCCGGTGGGCTTTTTGGTGAGGGAGATGACCCGGGTTTTCGAATCGATTTTCGAATTTTGGAAAGGATACTTGTCTTTTTGTTCATATCTTATACTCCTGTTTGTCGAATATAATAAATACTGTCCGCAAAGGGAGAGAGAAAGGGCGTAATACGGGAAAAGAAACAGCGCAGGGATCAAAAAGGGCAGCAGCAACAAATAAGGGAGAAAAGAAAGCTGCATAGAAAAAACAAAGGCTTTGTTTGTTTTTTTAACGGAACATAAAAGCGCCTTTCGGCAGGAAAGGGATTCATCGGAAAAAAGAAGGTACTCGGCAAGAAAATACCGAAGCCGGTAATAATAAAAAAATACCGCTGCTAAAAGGGAAAGGAACACCGTTAAAAGCAAAAGAAACCCACAAAGCCAGAAAGCCACCGTCGACCGGTAATCGGAAACGAGAAAATACCCTACAAGGGGAATCATAGCCAAAAAAAAAAAAAAAACCGCCGGCATGCACAAATAAAGCTTCCGAAGCAAATAGATGCAAAGGCTTTTCCGATAAAGACGAAAAGAGGCAAAAACGGAGAAAATCTCTCGAACCGGCACGGGATTTCCAAACGACCGACGATAAAAAAAGCGCTTCACGCCAAATCGAAACGGGACCAGGACGAGAAAGTGAAGAAGAGAAAACCACACGGTAACGGCAAAAAGAACCGGGGAGAGAGAAAAGGTCCCGGAAAACCAATCCACATAAATGCCCGCATTTCCCGCTAAGAAATAAATCGCCGCGCCTTCTCCAATTTGCGTCAGCAACGGCAATAAAAAGAAAATCGCGCCTGCGCCTATGTTTCTTTTCCAATCCCCTCGCAGCAATGTCTTGGCTTTCCGTTTCAGTTCTTTTCTCATCGTTTCTCCTATTCTTCTTCCTCCTCAAGATCGAAGACCTCGTACTCTCGACGGAGGGAATCCTTTTCTTTATCATATGGAACGATGTCAAAAACCTCAAACACATTGTCACGATGCCACAGCTGTGTGGTAATCAGCACGGCAAACCCCTCGCCGGGTCCAGCCTGCCATCGTAAAGGCTCCCGTTTCGGATACCCATGGGAAGAAAGCAGATTCATCATCATACCGCCATGCAAAATCAACGCGGCGGACGTAATTTTCTGCTTCATCATATCCAGAATCACACTGGAAAGCCCTTCTTCGCAACGAAGGCGAAAGGCGTTCATATCCTCGCCGCCGGGGGGAACAGACCGCATACCGCTGTCTGTCCATCGAATAAAATCAGGATCCTCTTTCAGTTCTTCCACGCTCTTCCCGTCCAGTGCGCCGAAATCATATTCCGAGAGCTTTGGAATCAACATCAGCGGCGTGTCGGGATAGAGGATTTCCGCCGTATCGAGACAACGCTGCATAGGAGAAGAATACACCTTCTTTACGGGAGGGTATTCCTTTTTGGCTTTCAGTTCCCGCAACGCCTTTTTTCCTTCCGGACAAAGAGGAAAATCCGTCCTCCCCACATATCTTCCTTCCAAATTTCCCATCGTCAAACCATGACGAATCAAGTACAGCTTATAAGTAATCATATGTTCCTCCACCGATACGAAAACAGCGCTCTTGTATAGTATGATACCATATTTTTGTATTTAAAACAACGTCTTTCACAAAATTTAAGAAAGCTTTAACAACAGTTTCGACAAAAAAAAATATTCTCGACAAAACACTTTACAAATCGTAACTTTTCAACTATAATTTACATTACGTTAGAATTTTTTACGTTTGGAGGTGTCGACCGTGAATTCCGATTTTCCCCGCATTTTGTCTCTGCTTCGAAAAGAGCGGGGAATTAGCCAAAAGCAAGCGGCGGCGTCTCTCAATATCTCCCAGGCCCTCCTTTCCCACTACGAGAAAGGAATCCGGGAATGCGGGTTGGATTTTGTGGTGAGAGCTGCCGATTTTTACGGTGTCTCCTGTGATTATTTGCTGGGTCGTTCTCCCGAGCGAAACGGCGCTACCCTCTCGGTAAAGGATATTCCCGAAGGGGAATCGGTGGGAAAAGATAACCGTATGCAGGGAAATCAGAGCATCCTACCCACGCTTAATAAAAAGCTATTAACCAATTCCCTCAACGTCCTTTACGATCTTTTGGGAAAGCTCAATTCCAAAGAAATGACGACGATGGTATCCGATTTTTTAATGCTTTCCATCTATCGGATGTTCCGCTGCCTCTATAACGGAAATCGGAAAAACGAGCAAGACTTTTTTACCGTTCCCAAATCGTTGTATTCCGCCAAGTCTTTAGCTATGATGGCGGAAATTGAGGCGGAGGCCAATTTATTAACCGATGAGGCCCTTTCTAAAAAAGGACTTTCCGAGGAAAGTCGGATGGCTTTATCCATTACTTCCGAGTCGTTATCGGAAAATTATCCAAAATCGGCCACCTCGCTTTTTAATTTGATTAAAAACAGCGAGAAAAAATTGGAACGTCTTTCGAAATAAAGGAATTCAAAACTTCCCCAAGTATCGGCTTTTTCTTCCCGGTATTTGGGGAAATTTTTTTGTTTTTTCGATGGAAAAAATCGTTTCGTCTATTTCCTCGTTTTCCGGTAATAATACTACCGTGTCATAAGGGAAATTCGGCACAAAAGGAGTGTGAAACGATGAAATTAAAACTGATCTGCGCAGGGCTTGGACTTGCTCTTTTGCTGAGCAGCTGCAATCTGTTCGACGACGCCGCCAGCGACATCGGAAGTGATATTTCCGATATGGGAAGTGATTTAAGCTCCGACCTTTCCGACGGTATGAACGACGAAAGCAGTAAGGAAGACGGAAATTTAGACAATGACCATCAAAACAGCGATCATGACGGTCAAATTTTTAATGACGACGACGATCAAAGCACTACTTCCGACTCCCGGCCAGAAAGCGAAAACGGAGACAACCGGGAAGAAAGCGCGCCAACCGGCGCGCTGCCCTCCGGTCGCGCCTCTTCCGACCTCCCTCAATGGGATTTATCCACGTTGAGCAATGAAAAGCAAGGATGGGGGCAAGGCGTCCAGCTGGACGAAAAAAATCGTCCGATAGGTTCTCTCACCTTCCAAGAAAAATACGGAATGTATGACGCCTATTTTATTGGCGAAGAAGAACCTGTCATTTATTTGACTTTCGACGAGGGATATGAGAACGGTTATACCTCTTCCATTTTGGATACATTAAAGGAAAAAAATGTTCAAGCCGTCTTTTTTGTCACCTTGGATTATATCAAAGCGGAGCCGGAGCTGATCCAGCGAATGATTGACGAAGGGCATATTGTCGGTAACCACAGCGACAAGCATCCTTCCTTTCCGGATGTAAGCATAGAACGTTGTGAGCAAGAGATTATGAATGTCCACAATTATATGTTGGAAAATTACAACTACGAGATGACTCTGTTCCGCGCTCCGGCGGGAGAATTCTCCGAGCGGGTCTTGGCTCAGGCTCAATCCTTAGGCTACAAAACGCTTTTTTGGAGTTACGCCTATAAAGATTGGGAAGTGGATAATCAAATAGGAGCGGACAAAGCTTACGAAAAGGTAACCAACGCTATTCACCCGGGCGCCATCTACCTTCTCCATGCCGTCTCCGCTGACAACGACGCCATATTGGGTGACTTTATCGACTGCGCGCGGCAGCAAGGCTATGAATTTCGACTGTTTGAATAAGCAAAATTTTTAGATGGACAAAGCGCTCCTTAGCGGGATCATTCTCGTCAAGGAGCGCTTTTTTCTACAGTGTAAAGCCTTCTGCCGCCCGAATCTGGCGGATATCCTTTCCCACAAAGGTCAAGGTTGTAAAGAGGGAAAACAACCGGGAAACCAGACGGTTTTCATATCGCTTTTGAAGCTGTGCCGCCGTAAGATTGGTACTAATGAGGGTGGGAAGATTTTTCTCAAGTCGGGTGTCGATGACCCGATAGAGGGAAGCTGTTCCAAAAGGCGAAGCATATTCCGCCCCCAAATCGTCCAAAACCAAAAGATCCGCCGTTGTCATTCTCCCAAGGGTATCCCGGTCGGGAAGACGCCCAAAGCGCTCCCCTTCCGCCCGATCGATAAAAGCGGAAACGGTATCGTATAACACCAGGTATTCCCTTTCCATCACCCGTTTGGCAATCGCCAAAGAAAGATGGGTTTTGCCGAGCCCCGTCTCCCCCAGCATCAAAATTCCCTTCCCCGTTCCGGAAAAAGTCTCCGCGTAATTTTGGCAAAAACGAAGCAATTCCCCCATATGCTCCCTGGGGACAACATTCTTTTTCAGGTCCTTTTGATTGGGGTAATACTGAAGCGAAAAATCGGAGAAATCCGTCAAAACAAGGGTACTTTCCTCGGCCGCGTCCTGTGCCGCTAACTGAGCCAGCAAGCGATTGAGGCAACGACATGGGGTCCCGTTTACATACCCGGTATCCTTACACTGCTTACACTGATACGGAAGCTCCAGGTAATCGGCGGGATATCCATTTTCCAATAACAGGGTTCGTTCCTTCTGCTGAAGAGAAAGATTTTCTTTTTTCATTTTCTCCAGTGTTTCCTCAAAATCCGCTTGTCCCTTCAAAATCAGCTTGGTAAGCTCCACCGACGTCATCGCCAATCGACGGCGAATCTCCATCACTTCGGGAAGACGTCTTGCAATCTCGGCTTCCCGCCTGCCTCGAAGAATCTCGGCATATCCCCGCCTGGATTCCATAACAGACAAAGCCTTGGGAAGATAGTACTCTCTCATAGGATTCTCCTAATCTATTTTCGGTATTTCCATGCTCCGCCGCTCAAATTCCTTCAAATCATACGAAGCGTCATTCACATTCCGATTCTTGGATGGCTTTGGTTCCCGTTCCGCATCCTGGGGCGTCATAATCCCGTTTTCATGCCAATTTTGCAAAATTTTACTCATATACGGAAAGGAAAGCTGGCCAATCCGGTCCATCGTCCGTTCGTAAGCCAACAAAATCATCTCCAAATCAAATCCGAGACGATCATACCAAAACGCAATATATTCCTTTTGCTTCTTGGAAAGATTCGAGGAAATGCCAAGGGCCGAACGAATGGTTTCCTCTCTGCTGTGCCGCCGGTTTTGCTCTTTTAAGTACTCCTCCGCCCGCGTGTGGGTGTTGATTTCCTCCTCCGACCAAGCGGCACAAACCTTTTGTATGTAAGTGAACTGGCTTTTTCCGTTATCCATACAATACTCCGCCGCCATCAATATCACATCCGCCGGAAGCCCCATATACTCACAGATATAAACGTATCCCTTGGTTTCCGTCTGGGTAAGCGGACGACCGTAAAGCTGCTCCAATACCGAAAAAAGAAAACGAAGCTCCTCTTTTTCCCGAATGGCCGTAGCGACCTCTGAAGCAGTCAATGTATTGGCGTTAACCGGTAATTTCGGCGGTTCCGTTTTAACGGGAGAAGGCGGCACAGCTGTTATTTGTTGATTCAAAGAGGTTCCGGTTTCTTTCAATACGCCCTCTCGCTGCCAATATAAAAGCGCTTCCGACACATCCCCCTTGGGTAAAGACAAAAGCGTACCTAACAGTGCCGGATCGGTAGAATTTTGCCGTAAAACCGCCAACAGTACTTTCCATTGCAAGCCGCTGGCGACAGATAAATATCGATCCAGTATCGACATAGGAACCGCTACAAAAGAAGGTAAAGCGCCCGTATTTTCCACAGTCATTTTCTCCTCCTAACGATCAAAAAGATAAGACTTCACCATAGCCAGTCCCTCCCGAATATAAAAAGAAGGGACTAAAAGGGGGTGCGTCTTGGCGCCATACGCTGTAACCGAAGAAAATCCGATTCGCTTTGCCAACAAAACCCCTCGGGCACAATGATAATCACTGGTAATGATTTTTACTTTACAGTCAAAAAGAGGTTTTTCACTGTGGGATTCGATGATTTTCCGGGCAAATTCTAAATTCTCGTGCGTATTCGTGGAGCGATTTTCCACCAAAATCCGAGTGGGATCCACCCCCTGCTCTATCAAATACGCCGCCATTGCTTCCCCTTCGGGAAGGTCTTCATTAGGCCCCTGTCCGCCGGTAACAACAATATATTCTCCCTGGTAAACTGCCAAGGCTTGGTCTAACCGTTGTTTTAATGTCAGGCTCAGTCTGTCACCCCGCAGTCCCGCACCCAAAACAATCAGGTAATCCGCCGGTTCCTCATCTTGATGCAAAACGCCGGAAATGACTGCCCCTTCTCCGATACAAAAAAGAATGAAAGCCAAAATAGCGACTCCCGACAATCCCTTTTGAGCCACCGAAAACCATGAAAAAGCCTGAAGGCGAGGCAAAAAATACCCGAAAAGGCAAAGCGCAGCGCCAACCGCACCCAAAAAGACGTTAAAAGAAACGGCTCCCAGACAAAAAGTACAAATCAATACATAACCAATTAGCAAGCCGCCCGTAAATATACAAATTCCTCGCATATCTCCCCTCCGTTTTTAGTATAACACACTCTCCCCACTTTCGTCTATAGACCCTAAAGATTTCGGATAAAGAAAAAGGAAGGGCACCACAAAGCGCCCTTCCTAAAAGGTTTTACATCAAATTATTCGTTGATCTTGGAAACAACGCCGGAACCAACCGTTCTACCACCCTCACGGATAGCGAAACGAAGACCTTCTTCGATCGCGATGGGGGTGATCAGCTCAACGTCAAACTCCAGGTTATCACCGGGCATCGCCATCTCCACGCCGTCGGGAAGAGTGATGATACCGGTAACGTCGGTGGTTCTGAAGTAGAACTGGGGACGATAGTTGTTGAAGAAGGGTTTATGACGTCCACCCTCTTCTTTTTTCAGAACGTACACGGAGCAACGGAATTTGGTGTGAGGATGAATGGTGCCGGGTTTGCAAAGAACCTGGCCACGCTCAACTTCCGTTCTCTGGATACCACGAAGCAGAGCACCGATGTTATCGCCGGCTTCCGCGTAATCAAGGATCTTACGGAACATTTCGATACCGGTAACAACGGATTTCAGTTTCTCGTCTTTCAAACCAACAATCTCAACTTCGTCGCCGGTCTTCAGCTGGCCTCTCTCAACACGACCGGTAGCAACAGTACCACGACCGGTAATGGTGAAGACGTCTTCGATCGGCATAAGGAAAGGAAGATCCGCTTTCCGCTCGGGAGTAGGAATCCAGTTATCAACCGCATCCATCAGTTCAAGAATAGGAGCGTAAACGGGATCGTTGGGGTCGGTAGAGGTAGACTCCAAAGCCTGAAGAGCAGAACCACGAATGATGGGCGTATCATCGCCGGGGAAATCGTACTCATTCAAGAGCTCACGGATTTCCATTTCAACGAGATCCAAAAGCTCTTCGTCGTCAACCTGGTCCGCTTTATTCATAAATACAACGATATAAGGTACGCCAACCTGACGGGAAAGAAGGATGTGCTCACGGGTCTGAGGCATAGGACCATCCGCAGCAGAAACAACCAGGATCGCGCCGTCCATCTGCGCAGCACCAGTGATCATGTTCTTTACATAGTCAGCATGGCCTGGGCAGTCAACGTGAGCGTAGTGACGCTTGTCCGTCTCGTACTCAACGTGAGCGGTATTAATGGTAATACCACGCTCTCTCTCTTCGGGAGCCTTATCGATCATGCTATAGTCTTCAAATTTCGCTTTGCCCATAAAGGACAGAGTCTTCGTAATCGCAGCGGTCAAAGTGGTCTTGCCGTGGTCAACGTGTCCGATAGTACCAATGTTAACATGGGGTTTGGTACGTTCGAATTTAGCTTTTGCCATTGGATTTTCCTCCTTTTATAACAACCGTATTCTTAAAGATATACTAACAGAAACAGAGAAAAGTTTCAATAGGAAATTGAAAGAATTTCCTGTTTTTTCGAAAAATCAGTTCTGACTTCTCTTGGAAATGATGTTTTCCGCAATAGACTTGGGAACCTCGGTGTAGCTGTCAGGCTCCATGGTATACTGACCACGTCCCTGGGTCTTGGAACGAAGGTCGGTAGCGTAGCCAAACATCTCGGAAAGGGGAACCAGTGCCCGGATCTCCTGCGCGCCAGAACGCGCTTCCATACCCTGGATCTGTCCGCGGCGGGAGTTCAAATCGCCGATTACATCGCCCATATAGTCCTCGGGAACCAGAACGACAACTTTCATAATCGGCTCCATGATGACGGGGCTCGCTTTCCGCAAGGCCTCTTTGAACGCCATAGAACCAGCCATCTTAAAGGCCATTTCCGAAGAGTCGACCTCGTGGTAAGAACCATCGTACAACTCTACCTTCACGTCGACGACCGGATAGCCGGCCAAAACGCCGGACTGCATCGCGCCCTGAATACCTTGGTCAACCGCAGGAATATACTCCTTGGGGATCGCGCCACCGACGATCTTGTTGATGAACTCGTAGCCTTTGCCGGATTCGTTGGGGTAAACACGGATCTTAACATGACCGTACTGACCTTTACCGCCGGACTGTCTGGCGTACTTGTGATCCACATCGGCTTCTTTGCGGATGGTCTCACGATAAGCAACCTGAGGTTTGCCCACATTCGCCTCTACCTTAAACTCACGAAGCAGACGGTCGACGATAATCTCCAGATGGAGCTCGCCCATACCGGCGATAATGGTCTGACCGGTCTCCTCATCGGTGTAAGTCTTAAAGGTAGGGTCTTCTTCGGCCAGTTTGGAAAGGGCAATGCCCATTTTCTCCTGACCGGCTTTGGTCTTGGGTTCGATCGCAACACGGATAACCGGCTCCGGGAACTCCATAGACTCTAAGATAACTTCCGCCTTGGGATCGCAAAGGGTATCACCGGTGGTGGTCTGCTTTAAGCCGACTGCCGCCGCGATATCGCCGGCGTAACAAGTGGTGATGTCCTGCCGATGATTGGCGTGCATCATCAAAATACGGCCGATTCTTTCGGTCTTTCCCTTGGTGGAGTTGTATACCGAGGTACCCGCATCAATGGTACCGGAGTATACTCTAAAGAAACAAAGCTTTCCGACAAAGGGGTCGGTAGCAATCTTAAACGCCAAAGCGGAGAAAGGCTCTTCGTCAGAAGAATGACGAACCGTCTCTTCCCCGGTGATGGGATCCACACCCTTGATGGGAGGAATATCCACAGGCGAAGGCATATAGTCAACGATCGCGTCCAAAAGCTTCTGCACGCCCTTATTCCGGTAAGCGGTACCGCAGCAAACGGGAACCAACTCATTGGAAATGGTGGCGGCGCGAAGGGCTTTCTTCAGCTCGTCAATGGTAATCTCCTCATCCTCGAGGAATTTCTCCATCAAATCATCGTCGGTCTCAGCAATCGCTTCCACCATATCCGCATGATATTGTTCCGCTTTTTCCTTCATATCTTCGGGGATATCAATGATAGAAATATCGTTGCCCAACTCATCGTTGTAGATATAGGCTTTCATTTCCATCAGGTCAATGATCCCTTTAAATTCGTCTTCAGCACCAATGGGGAGCTGAATCGGAACAGGATGACATTTCAGCCGGTCGACCATCATGTTGACAACGTTATAAAAATCCGCGCCCATAATGTCCATCTTATTGACGAACGCCATACGGGGAACCTTATAGTTGTCCGCCTGATGCCAAACAGTCTCAGACTGAGGCTCGACGCCGCCTTTGGCACAAAACACCGTGACAGAACCGTCGAGAACACGCAGAGAACGTTCTACTTCAACCGTGAAGTCCACGTGACCAGGAGTATCGATAATATTGATTCTATGGTTCTTCCAGAAAGCCGTCGTCGCAGCGGAGGTAATGGTAATACCACGCTCCTGCTCCTGAGCCATCCAGTCCATCGTCGCAGTACCCTCGTGGGTATCGCCGATCTTGTGCGTCTTACCGGTGTAATACAAAATACGTTCGGTAGCCGTTGTCTTACCGGCGTCGATGTGAGCCATGATACCAATATTCCGGGTCATTTCTAAAGATACTTCTCTTGGCATAATACCCTCCTAATTCGGTATCCTTTCAACAAACAAAACAAAAGGACAACGGGATTACCATCTGTAGTGAGCGAAAGCCTTGTTGGCTTCTGCCATCTTGTGGGTGTCTTCCCGTTTCTTAAACGCACCGCCAGTGCTGTTAATAGCATCTACGATCTCTCCGGCGAGACGTTCCTTCATCGTCTTTTCAGAACGATTTCTGGAATAGGTGGTGATCCACCGAAGTCCCAAAGTCTGTCTTCTCTCGGGACGGACTTCCATGGGGACCTGATAGGTTGCGCCGCCGACGCGGCGGGATTTGACCTCTAAAACAGGCATTACGTTTTCCAAAGCTTCGTTAAAGGCTTCCAAAGCGTTCTTGCCGGTCTTTTCGGCAACAATGTCGAAAGCGCCGTATACGATTTTCTGCGCAACTCCTTTTTTGCCGTCCAACATAATGTTGTTAATTAAACGAGTTACGATCTTGGAATTATACATAGGATCAGGCAAAACATCACGTTTTGCAATGCGACCTCTTCTTGGCACTTTACTTCCCTCCTTCATAAAAAATGATATCATCGGTACTCGAAAGTAAATTTCCTCCGTCAGACCACGAAAGGCCGCGACAATTTATGTCTTTGGCCATTTGTCAGCCTTAAGGTAACGGAATGTTACTTCGACGCACCAGCTTTCGGGCGTTTCGCACCGTACTTGGAACGGCCCTGCATTCTTCCGTTGACGCCCTGGGTATCCAGAGTACCGCGGATAATGTGGTAACGCACACCGGGAAGGTCTTTTACACGACCGCCGCGGATGAGCACCACCGAGTGTTCCTGCAGGTTATGGCCGACGCCGGGAATATAAGCTGATACTTCCATTCCGTTGGTGAGCTTTACTCTGGCGACCTTACGAAGGGCAGAGTTCGGCTTTTTGGGGGTCATGGTACGGACCGCCGTACAAACGCCCCGTTTCTGCGGAGAGCTTAAATCGGTGCTCTCTTTCTTCATGGAGTTGTAACCCCGGTTCAAGGCGGGAGCAGTCGACTTGTTTTCCAAAGTCGCTCTTCCTTTTCTTACAAGCTGGTTAAAGGTTGGCATATGGCACCTCCTTACATATTTATTATGCACGACCGCGAAAACGGCTATTCTCCACGTCGCGCGAAGAAGATTATATCATTTTTCTTCGGAATTGTCAATGTTTTTCCCCGGAAAAATCGAGAAAAATGCCGTTTTTTCCCTCTCTTCTTCCCTTTTATGAAAAAATGCGGAATTTTAAATACGGTTCCTTCTTTTTCAATTGAGTTTTTTAGAGTCCGTTTTCCGTCAAATCTAACTGGCGGGTACAAACTCGTTTCGCCAAATGCCGATTATGGGTAATAACGACGATTCCCATGTTCCGCTTTTCTCCTTCGGAAAGCAGCAGCTCCCAAATTTGCGCCTGCGTAATCACATCCAGCATCGTGCTGATCTCATCACATACTAAAAATTGAGCGCCGCTCAACAGCGCTCTCGCCACACAAAAACGCTGAAGTTCACCGCCGGAAAGTTCTCTGGGAAACCGATCCAACCACGCCTCTTCAATGCCGAAAGCGCGCAGTGTCTCTTCCTCTATTTCGCCACTCTCCTGGAGCACCTTTTTCAGTTTCCAATGAGGATTAATCGCCCGTTCCGGATGCTGATGAATCATCTGTACCGGGCATATTCCTTTTTTCGGAAGGGGTTTGCCGGAAAGAAGAATTTCCCCTTTTTCCGGCGCTAAATACCCCGCTAACAGCAGCCCGAGCGTTGTCTTCCCGTAACCGCTGGGGGCAAAAATACAAAGCCGTTCCCCCGGTTTTACCGAAAGGGAAAGATCTTTAAAAATCCAAGGCTGTTTTCTTTCGTATCGAAAAGAAATATCTTTGGCTTCAAGTGACATAAAAGCACCGGACCTCCCCTCCGCGGACGTTTCGCATAGACGGCGCCTCTTTTTCGCACCTCTCCCGTTTATAAGGACAACGGGGCGCAAACAGGCAGCCGGCGGGCAGATGACCGGCGTAAGGCTGAAAACCGCTTAACGGTACAAATCCGTTTTGAGGAAGGGCTCTCCAAAGCGCCTGGCTATACGGATGCCGCAGGGCCTCAGGGCCGGTTTGAAAATCTTTTGACGGAGCAATTTCCAAAGTAGTACCAGCGTAAAATACGGCAATCCGATCGGCGAACGCAAACGCCAAATCAATGTCATGGGTAATTAAAAGGATCCCTTTTCCCTCTTTCGCCATTTCCCGGAAAATGGTAAGCGCTTCAAGCGCCTGCTCTAAGGTCATACCCGGCGTCGGCTCATCAGCGATAATCAGATTGGCGTCACTGATTAAAGCGGTGGAAACCAACACCCGTCTGGCCATCCCTCCGGAAAGCGCGAAAGGATATAACCTTTCCGTTTTTTCCGGAAGGCCGAGCCGAGAAAAGATTTTCCGTCGCTTTTGAGTAGGAAGGGGCTTTTTCGTCCCATCTACCTGAGGACCAATTTTCATCAACGGGTCGAGGTAAGCTACCGATTGGGGAACCAAAGCAATCTCTTTTCCTCGAAGCGCTTTTTGCCTTTGCGGAGAGAGAATTTCTCCCCGGTACGCTATCGTTCCGCCTATGGACGCGTTATTGGGAAGCAATCCTAACACCGCCGAAGCCAATAGGCTTTTCCCCGATCCGGAGGAGCCGGCAACCGCCACAATTTCCCCCGGATATACTGTCAAACTTAAATCCGATATGACCTTCAGTTCCTTTTGCTCCAAAGCGCTGTCATACATCTGGAACGAAACCGAAAAATCGCTCACCCTTAACAAAGGGGTATCGTTTGTTGTGTTCAAGAAGCCACCTCCTACTCTTGGGCGCTATAAGGATCCAAAATCCGTTTTAGGTTGTCCCCCAATTTATCTATAAGCAAAACCATCAACACCAATGTAAGCCCGGGAAATACCGCCGGCCACCAAAGACCGGCAGAAAGATACTTCATACTTTCCGAAAGAATAATACCGATCGCGGGCTGTTCCGGAGAAAGGCCGTATCCCAAAAAAGAGATGGATGCTTCGTGTAAAATCGCATGGGGAAACATCAAAATCAATCCGACAAAAAACTGGGGAAGCAAATGAGGAAGAAGATGGTTTCGCAAAATCCATCCGCTGCTCTTTCCCAACCGGCGGGAAACCGCCACAAACTGACAGCTCCGAAGCTGGAGCACTTCTCCCCGCACCACCCGGGCCAAACTTGTCCAATGGGTCACGGCAATCCCTACTAAAAGGCCTTTTAGTCCCCGCCCCAGCGCAAAAGAAATCAAAAGCACCAGTACGGTGTGAGGGATCCCCATAAATAAATCAATGATCCAGCAGATGACTCCATCCAGTCTCTTGGAGCCGACTGCCGCCGCCACACCAACCAAAACAGCGATCACAGCGCTGATGAAAGAGGCCGAAATCCCCACCGTAATACTGACGGAAAGCCCCTTTAACGTCCGCAAAAAGAGATCCCGCCCTAAGGAATCGGTGCCAAAAGGGTGTTCAAAACTCGGAGGAAGCTTGGCGTTCATAAAATCGGAAGCAACCGCGTCCTCAGGAATCAAAAGGCCCGCCAAATATGCCGCCGACAGCAGTGCAACCATAAAAACAGTGTAAAAAAGCACTCGGGTGCGTCGATTCCATCTTTTTTTGTTTCTCATCGTTTCGCCTCCCGAATTCTGGGATCCACAACGCGATAGAGAAGATCCGCAATCAAATTTCCCACACAAACAAAAAGAGCCGAAAACAAAGTGATCCCAAGCAACAAAGGAATGTCGGAATTTAACCCCGCCTCAGCTACCGCGGAACCGAGCCCCGGATAAGAAAAGACATTTTCCGCCAGCACCGATCCTCCGAATAATTCAGCAAAAGATCCAAACTGTAGCGTCAGCGCCGGCAACAAAATGTTTCGAAGCCCATGGCGGCGAAGAATCGTCCCTTTTCCTTCTCCCCGCGCCCGGGCAAAAAGCACATACTCATTTTCCATAACGTCGATCAGTTTTTGGCGGGTATGCAAGGCGATATTGGCAAAGGAAGCCAAGCTCAATGTCAGCGCCGGTAAAATCAAATGATACAGGCGCTGCCAAAGGTGAACCTCGCTGTCCAGTACGCCGATGGGACTGGAAAATCCCACCGGAAGCCATTGGAGCCAAACCGAAAAAATAAGCAAAAGCAAAAGTCCCAGCCAAAAAGTGGGAACCGAGGAAAGCAGGTAACAGATCTTTTTGATGATCCGATCCGGCCATCGATCCCGGTTGATGCCCATAACGCATCCCAAGGCAAAGCCAATGCCTCCGGAAAACAGCCATGCGCAAAGCATCAACGCCAGAGAATTGGCGAAGCGTTCTCCAATGATATCCCCTACGGGACGCCGATAGAGAGAAGAAACGCCCAAATCTCCTTTTAATAAGGAAGATAACCAATTGAGATAACGTTCTACCGGCGGGTCGTCTACCCCCCAGTACTCCTCAATTTCTGCTCGCTGCTCTTCTGACACCGGTCCAATCCCCAAAATGTATTGTTGTACCGGATCTACCGGCGAAGCGCTTACCAACGCGAAGGCAATTATGCTAACCGCCAACAATAAGGACAGCATTTTCAATATTTCCACAGCCAAAGCGCTCCCCAGGCGAAACAATCTCTCCTTCATGGTCTCCTCCTCTCTCAAGGGAAAAATGGTTTATTCTGTCCAGCACCAATCTGAAAGATTTTGCAGCAGCGGCATCGAAGAACCGTGAGGATGAATCGTTTGCTGGCCGATATCCAATCCTTCCCTTACATAGTAAAGATGGTCCACATTCACAATCCAAACCCAGGGACATTCCCCTTTCATGGCGGTACCTGTTTTTCCGTCCCACTGCGCAAGCTTCCAATTTTGATAAGCATCTTCCATTGTCAACGCCTCCATCGCCGCGGAGAAATATTGGTCGGTGACGGAAGACATATACCCTTCCGGGTTATAGTAGTCGTCCTTCAGCGCTCCGGCGCTGTAATATAAACAGTAGCTTTCATAAGGCGTTGCTGCGCCCCATCCCATCATGACCGCGTTGGAAAACATCCGTTTCATAATATCGTCCCAGCTGGTTCCCTCTACGGTAATTTGGATCCCGATTTCTTTTACCTGCTCCGCCGCGGCCATAGCCACTGCCTGCCGAACGGAATCGCCGCTGGGATAAAGGCAGGTAAACGAAGCCTTGATTCCGTCCTTTTCCAGGATACCGTCCCCATCGGTATCCTCCCATCCGGCATCCGCCAAAAGTTTCTTTGCGTATTCCACATCGGTTTCAATTGCGACCTCCGGATTGTTCCAGGGCATTTGGTCGTTTTCGGAATAACAAGGTGTAGCAAATCCGTTTAGCGCAACATCAGCCACCAGTTGACGGTCCAAAGCGTAAGCGATAGCCTGGCGGATCTCCAGATGACAGGTCACGTCATTGCCAATAGGCTGCCCCGATTCCGTCAGTTTCCCCTCATTCGGAGAAACAGGGAGAGTAAACCCACGGTTATCCACCGACGTCACCCTCTCAAGCTCATATCCATCTACATCGGCGGTCGCCAATGTCGCCGCCGTCAGCGCCACATCCACCTGACCGGCTTTCACAGCGGCAAAAGCGGCGTCCTCGTCCATAAACACAATCGTCACATATTGAATGGAAGGCGCCCCTCCGTAGTAAGATTCATTGGCTTCCAAAAGAAGCTGCTCTTGCGGATTCCATTGGACAAACTTCCATGGACCGGAACCGATAGGATTGGTCCCGTAATCCTCGTGATAAGCGTGTTCCGGAACAATTCCGAGGGAAGCAACGGTATTCAAAAACACCGAAGTGGGTTTGGACAAGGTAAAAACAACCGTTGTCTCATCCACCGCTTCCGCTTTCTCCATAAAGGTCAAGTCCACCGAGGCCTGCGCCGCTTTGGCGGTCTCAAAGGTAAAAGCGACGTCCGAGGCGGTAACCGGTTCCCCATCGGTAAAAAAAGCGTCCGTGCGAAGTGTAAAAGTCCAAATCAAACCGGTTTCATCCAAGGTATACCCTGTCGCCAAATCATTGACTACATTCATATCGGCATCATATCTTACCAATGTACTTTGCACCAAAGGAGTGTTGCCATGTCCCCACCCCTGGCAGGGGTCCAAGGTGGTGGGTTCTGAAGAAATGGCGATGGTAACGCTGTTTTTTTCTTCCCCGTCGCCGCTTCCTATCGAATCGGAATTTCCTTCCTTTGCGCATCCAACGCAAAGAACCGCCGCCAGTACAAAGCTTAACAATCCTTTCCAAATCGAATTTCTTTTCATCTTCTCTTCCTTTCCATCCTTTTACAGCAAAAAACCGCGCCGCATTCCATACTTGGAACGCAACGCGGTTTCTTTCCGCAATGTAACGCCGCGTCATATTTCAGCGGCAATTCGATCTTAAACAGACAGCTTCTGCTGTGCGCCCGGCTTCTCTACCAAGCCTTGTTATTCTACCATATTTCTTACAAAAAAGCAAGTATTATTTTAAAACGCCCGCCGCTATACAGCGACGAGCGTTTTTTGCCGATTTCCCCGTGGATTCAGTTTTCACTTAATCCGCCGTCTCGGAAAATTCTTTGGTTTCGTTTTTCACCGGAACCACTTGGACATCGTTATAGCATGCCATACCGGTGCCGGCAGGAACCAGCTTTCCGATGATAACATTTTCCTTCAGTCCCATCAGATGGTCGACCTTGCCCTTGATCGCGGCTTCGGTCAACACTTTGGTGGTTTCCTGGAAGGATGCGGCAGACAGGAAGCTTTCAGTCGCCAGCGACGCTTTGGTGATACCCAAGAGCACCGGCTCGTAGGTAATCAAAGCGACTCCCGCTTCCCCGGCGTCCAGGCGTTCTTTCAAACGTCTGTTTTCCCGGTAAACATCGCTTCTCTCCATAATGGAACCGGAGAGAAGATCGGTGGAACCGGGGTTCAAAATCCGGACCTTCTTCATCATCTGACGGACAATAACCTCGATATGCTTGTCGTTGATATCAACACCCTGCATCCGGTAGGTTTTCTGCACTTCGGCAATCAGGTAGTTACGAACCGCCTGTTCACCCCGCACCGACAGAATATCGTGGGGGTTGACCGCGCCTTCCGTCAGCAGATCTCCTTTTTCCACTTCCTGGCCTTCCTGAACACGGATCTTGTATCCATAAGGAATGGAGTACCGTTTTTCCCCTTCTTCTCCGGAAACAATCACCACACGCTGGCGTTTCTCCTCGTCCAGGTGGATCCGCCCGGGAAGCTCGGTAATAATGGCGCTGTTTTTGGGTTTTCTTCCCTCGAACAACTCCACGATTCTGGGAAGACCTTGCGTGATGTCGTCTTCCGCGTTAGCGATACCGCCGGTATGGAAGGTACGCATGGTCAGCTGGGTACCCGGCTCGCCGATAGACTGGGCGGCGATAACGCCGACCGCTTCGCCCACCGCAACCGGTTTTGCGTTAGCCAAGTTCGCGCCGTAACATTTCGCGCAAATTCCCTGAGAGGAGTGACAAGTCAAAATGGAACGGATCGTCACGCTCTTTACGCCGGTAGCGACGATCTTTTTCGCGTCCGCCTCATCCATAATCTTATCCTTGGAGACCAGCACAGCGCCGGTTTCCGGATCGATAAAATCATGAAGGAGATACCGTCCATGGAGACGCTCCTCCATCGACTCAATAAGCTCGTTGCCTTCGCGGATATCGTAAACTTCCAGCCCCTCGTCGGTGCCGCAGTCATTTTGCCGGATAATCACATCCTGGGAAACGTCGACCAAACGCCGGGTCAGATAACCCGAGTCAGCGGTACGAAGCGCCGTATCCGCCAAACCTTTCCGCGCGCCTCTGGAAGAAATAAAGTATTCGAGGACATTTAATCCTTCCCGGTAGTTCGCTTTAATGGGAATTTCGATGGTGGTGCCGGACGTATTGGCAATCAATCCCCGCATTCCCGCAAGCTGACGGATCTGGGCGATGCTTCCGCGGGCGCCGGAATCCGCCATCATAAAGATGGGGTTAAATTGATCCAGGTTATCCGTCAACGCGTCAGAGACCTTATTGGTAGTGTCATTCCAAATGGAAATAACTCTATTTTTCCGCTCATCTTCGGTAATCAGGCCTCGTTCGTACTGACGGGTTACTTTCAATACAGCGGCATCCGCTTCCGCCAACAGCTCCTTCTTTTGCGGAGGAATAATGGCGTCGCAAACCGCTACCGTAATAGCGCCCTTGGTGGAATACTTAAAGCCCTGGGCCTTAATGGCGTCCAAAACTTCCGAAGTTTTCGCGGTACCGTGGATGCGGATACAACGGTCAATGATTTGTCCCAATTGCTTTTTGCCCACCAAGAAATCGATCTCTAATTTAAACTGGTTCTCCGGATCGCTCCGATCCACGAACCCAAGATTCTGGGGAATGGGATCGTTAAAGATCAACCGTCCCACTGTAGTATCAATCAACCGGCTCTGGTTTCCTTTGGTCATACGAACCTTAATCTTCGCATGCAGAGAAACCACGCCATCCTGGTAAGCCATTAACGCCTCATTGACATCTCTAAAGGCCTTCCCTTCTCCCAGGTCGCCGTCTTTGACCAAAGTCAGGTAGTAAGAACCAAGAACCATATCCTGGGTGGGAACGGTGACCGGCCGGCCGTCGGAAGGCTTCAAAAGGTTGTTGGCGGCCAGCATCAAAAACCGAGCTTCCGCCTGCGCCTCAGCAGACAAAGGAACGTGGACCGCCATCTGGTCGCCGTCAAAGTCCGCGTTGTACGCGGTACAAACAAGAGGATGCAGCTTTAACGCTCTACCCTCTACCAAAACCGGCTCGAAAGCCTGGATACCGAGGCGGTGCAGCGTCGGCGCACGGTTTAAAAGCACCGGATGGTCGGCAATGACAATCTCCAACGCATCCCAAACCTCGGGACGCACCCGATCCACCATCTTTCTGGCGGACTTGATGTTGTTGGCGGCGCCGGTTTCCACCAGCCGCTTCATAACAAAAGGTTTAAACAGCTCTAACGCCATCTCTTTGGGCAAACCGCACTGGTACATCTTTAATTCCGGTCCTACTACGATAACCGAACGACCGGAGTAGTCGACACGTTTTCCCAAAAGGTTCTGGCGGAACCGTCCCTGCTTACCCTTTAACATATCGGAAAGGGACTTTAACGGACGGTTATTGGGTCCGGTCACCGGACGGCCTCTTCTGCCGTTATCGATCAAGGCGTCTACCGCTTCCTGGAGCATCCGCTTTTCGTTGCGGACAATGATGTCCGGCGCGTTCAGCTCCAAAAGGCGTTGAAGACGGTTGTTCCGGTTGATGACCCGGCGGTACAAATCGTTCAAGTCCGAAGAAGCGAAACGGCCGCCGTCCAACTGTACCATAGGACGGATATCCGGAGGAATAACCGGCACCACGGTCAGGATCATCCACTCCGGCCGGTTCCCGGAAAGGCGGAATGCCTCGACGCACTCCAACCGCTTTAAGATCCGGATTTTCTTTTGGCCGGTGGCTTCCTCTAACTGTTTCTTTAAATCGGCGGACAGCGCTTCCAAATCCAGTTCCTTGAGCAGGATTTGGACCGATTCCGCGCCCATACCGGCTTTGAAATCGTCCTCATACCGCTCCCGCATATCCGCGTATTCCCGTTCGGTAAGAATCTGCCCTTTTTCCAAAGGCGTGCTGCCCGGATCGGTTACAATATATTTGGCAAAATAGAGAACCTCTTCCAGACGGCGGGGAGAGATATCCAAAATCAACCCCATCCGGGAAGGAATGCCCTTAAAATACCAGATGTGGGAAACCGGGGCGGCCAGCTGAATATGCCCCATCCGTTCCCGACGCACCTTGGCTCTTGTTACCTCTACGCCGCACTTATCGCAGATTTTTCCTTTATAGCGAAGGCGTTTATATTTACCGCAATGACACTCCCAGTCTTTCGTCGGCCCGAAGATCCGCTCACAGAAGAGGCCATCCCGTTCCGGTTTCAAGGTGCGGTAATTGATGGTTTCCGGCTTCTTTACTTCGCCATGGGACCAGCTTAAAATCTGTTCCGGCGAGGCCAATCCGATTTTAATCGAATCAAATACGTTGAATTCCAAATTGCGACCCCTCTTCCATTAAAAATCTACTTCGTCATCGTTGTCGTCTTCATCGTCGTTGTCAAACAGGAAATCATCGTCGGCATCGTCTTCCTCCGAATCGGAAAATCCTAAGATATCGTCTTCCGCGTCGGCGGTTACAAAGCCATCCATATTACCGTCTTCCACATAATTAAAATCGTGATCGTAAGAAGAATCCTCTTCCGCGCTGCGGAAAGTCAAATCCTCATCATCGTCAAAGTTTTGCTTCAAATCGATCTCTTCGTTGTTCTTGTCTAACACCCTTACATCCAAGCCGAGACTCTGCAATTCCTTGGTTAAAACCTTAAAGGATTCGGGAACGCCGGACTGAGGAATGTTATGACCTTTGACAATCGCCTCGTAGGTCTTGACTCTTCCGACAACGTCGTCGGATTTTACCGTCAGGATCTCTTGAAGCGTATAGGCGGCGCCGTAAGCTTCCAGCGCCCAAACTTCCATCTCTCCGAACCGCTGGCCGCCAAACTGGGCTTTACCGCCAAGAGGCTGCTGGGTAACCAGACTATAAGGACCGGTAGAACGGGCATGGATCTTATCATCTCCCAGATGATGGAGCTTGAGGTAATACATTACGCCGACGGTAACCCGGTTGTCAAACTGTTCGCCGGTACGACCGTCGTAAAGGACCGTCTTTCCGTCCTCGTCCAATCCCGCTTCCCGCAAGCATGCGCGAATATCGTCCTCGTGAGCGCCGTCAAAGACCGGCGTCATCACTTTCCAGCCCAAAGCTTTGGCCGCATAACCTAAATGGACCTCTAAAACCTGGCCGATATTCATACGGGAGGGAACGCCAAGGGGATTCAAAACGATGTCCAAAGGCGTACCATCGGGCAGGAAAGGCATATCCTCCTGCGGCAGGATCCGGGATACAACACCTTTGTTTCCGTGGCGGCCCGCCATCTTATCGCCTACCGAGATCTTCCGTTTCTGGGCAATATAGCAGCGCACCACCATATTGACTCCCGCCTGGAGCTCGTCGCAGTTTTCTCTGGTGAAGACCTTTACATCCACAACAATGCCGTATTCTCCGTGGGGCACACGAAGGGAGGTATCTCTTACCTCTCTCGCCTTCTCGCCGAAAATGGCGCGCAAAAGCCGTTCTTCCGCCGTAAGCTCGGTCTCTCCCTTGGGAGTGACTTTACCGACTAAAATGTCGCCGGTGCGGACCTCTGCGCCCACGCGAATGATTCCCCGTTCATCCAGATCCTTCAAGGCATCCTCGCCTACGTTGGGGATATCTCTGGTGATTTCCTCGGGACCGAGTTTGGTATCTCTGGCTTCGATCTCATATTCCTCAATGTGGATCGAGGTATAGACGTCGTCGCGAACGATCTTTTCGTTAATTAAAACGGCGTCCTCGTAGTTGTAGCCTTCCCAGGTCATAAACCCGATCAAAGCGTTTTTGCCCAAAGCGATTTCACCGTTGCTGGTCGCGGGACCATCGGCGATAACCTGGCCCTTGATGACCCGTTCGCCCTTATCGACAATGGGGCGCTGGTTGATGCAGGTTCCCTGGTTGGAACGCATAAATTTAATGATAGGTTGTTTAATCAGTTCTCCGCTGTCGGTACGGATCACAATCTCATCCGCAGAGACCTGGTCTACGATGCCGCTTTCCTTCGCCAGCACCATAACGCCGGAATCCACCGCCGCCTTGTATTCCATGCCGGTGCCCACAATGGGGGCTTCGGTCTTCAAAAGAGGAACCGCCTGCCGCTGCATGTTAGCGCCCATCAACGCCCGGTTGGCGTCGTCGTTTTCCAAAAAGGGAATCATCGCCGTAGCGATGGAAACCACCATTTTCGGAGAAACGTCCATGTAATCGACTTTGTTGTTATCCACTTCCAGAATCTCTTCCCGATACCGGGCGTTGACTCTGGGACGGGCAAACTTTCCGTCTTCGGTCAGAGGCTCGTTGGCCTGCGCCACAATAACCTCGTCTTCCACATCGGCGGTCATATACTCTACTTCATCCAACACCACGCCGGTCTCTTTGTCCACCCGACGGTAAGGCGCTTCAATAAACCCGTACTCGTTAATCCGGGCAAAGCTCGCAAGATAGGAGATCAAACCGATGTTGGGACCTTCCGGCGTCTCAATAGGGCACATTCTTCCGTAGTGAGAGTAGTGAACGTCCCGAACCTCGAAAGACGCGCGGTCTCTGGAAAGGCCGCCGGGGCCTAACGCGGAAAGACGCCGTTTATGGGTCAGTTCCGCCAACGGGTTATTTTGATCCATAAACTGGGACAACGGCGAAGAACCGAAAAATTCCTTGATGGCGGCCACTACCGGACGGATGTTGATCAGCGCCTGAGGCGTCACCACTTCCATATCCTGCGCCTGCAAGGTCATCCGCTCCCGAATCACCCGCTCCATCCGGGAAAATCCAATGCGGAACTGGTTTTGCAAAAGCTCTCCCACCGGGCGAATCCGACGGTTGCCCAGATGGTCGATATCGTCCACGGTGCCTAAACCGTGCGCTAAGCAATGCATATAGTTAATGCTGGCGATAATGTCGTCCTTGATAATGTGCTTGGGAACCAAAGCGCCCAGATTCTTCTTAATGAGCGCAATCCGTTCCTCTTTATCCTCGGTCTGTTCCAAAATTCCTTTCAGGATTTTAAAACGAACCTTCTCCCGAATTCCCAGCTCCTCTTTGTCCACGTCGATGAAATCGGTAATCTCCACCATACCGTTGGAAATCACTTTCAGTTCTTTTTCCTCGTCGAGCTGAATATAGACGGTATCAACACCCGCCTTTTCAATCTCCCATGCCTTCGCCCTCGTTAACAGCTCCCCGGCATCGGCAATCACTTCGCCGGTCAGCTCATTGACTACCGGCTGGGAAAGGGTATGCCCCATAATCCGAGCGGCAATCCCCAATTTTTTGTTATATTTGTATCTTCCAACCCGGGAAAGATCGTAGCGATGCTCGTCGAAAAGCAACGGAACCAGGTGCTTCACCGCGGATTCCTGGGTAGGCGGTTCGCCGGGACGAAGCTTCCGGTATACCTCAAGGAGCGCGTCGTCACCATTTTTAATGGAATCTTTTCCCTTCATGGTGGCAATCAGCGTTTCCTGCTCGCCGAAAATATTTAAAATATCGGTATCCGTTCCTTCCACATCGGTCAAAGCGCTCTTATAATTTTCCTGGATCTCTTCCACCGTCACATCGTCCCGCACACGGAGTAATGCGCGGATAAAGACCGTCACCGGAATTTTCCGGTTCTTATCGATGCGAACGTAAAAGATATCGCTGGAATCGGTTTCGTATTCGAGCCAGGCGCCGCGGTTGGGAATGATGGTGGATTTAAACAGCTTCTTTCCCGTTTTGTCATAGGCGTCGTCAAAATAAACGCCGGGAGAACGAACGAGCTGAGAAACAATAACCCGCTCCGCACCGTTGATGACAAAGGTACCGCTCTCCGTCATCAGCGGGAAATCGCCCATGAAGATTTCCTGCTCCTTTACTTCACCCGTTTCCTTATTGAGAAGGCGGGCGCGAACCCGCAAAGGGGCAGCATAGGTAACATCGCGTTCCTTACATTCCGTCACCGAATATTTGGGGGTATCCTCCAGCCGGTAATCAATAAAATCCAGCACCAGGTTTCCCGTATAATCGGTAATCGCGGAAACATCCCGGAAAACTTCCTTCAAACCCTGCTCTAAAAACCATTGATACGATTTGATCTGCACTTCGATCAGGTTGGGCATCTCCAACACTTCGTTGATATGAGCAAAACTCATTCTCTTGGTTTTCCCGAGCTGCACAGGCTTGACATTTACCATAGGCTCAATCACTCCATTCATCTGTTTCAGACGTTTTCTTCGCAAGGACCGGTCCCCGAAAAAAGCGCCAATCCAAATTGTGCAAAAGAACCAAAGCCTATTCCAAAGTCAATTGATTTTTTGCACAAAACTACTTAGGAAAAATGCACCAAAAATCACAATATTTTTGCATATAGAGACAAAAATCCATTTTGATACAGTTTTACATTATACACCAACTTTTCCCGGCTTGTCAACACCCATTTTTATAAATTTTTGAAAAAATTTCCACCTTTTTTCCGACGTTTCCTTTTTTCCGCTAAAAAACATCCCGCTCCCCTATGGGAAACGGGATGTTTCTCCTACTCTATTTGTTATTCGCTTACCGCAATCGCTTCGATCTCTACCAAAGCGTCTTTGGGGAGCGCCGCTACCTGGAACGCGGCTCTCGCCGGGAAAGGCTCGCTAAAGAACTTCGCGTACACCTCGTTCATCGCGGTGAAATCGGCGATATCCTTTAAAAGGACCGTGGTCTTTACCACATTTTTGTAATCCATTCCCGCTTCCTTTAAAATGGCGCCGATATTTTTCAAGGACGCCTCCGTCTGGGCGGTAATCTCGTTGGAAGGGAACGCGCCAGTTTCTGGATCAATGGGGAGCTGACCGGAAATATAAAGGGTGTTCCCCGCTTTAATCGCCTGGGAATAAGGGCCAATGGCGGCAGGCGCCGCAGAGGACGAAACAGCTTGGTTCATAACAACTTACCTCCGATACGTTATTTTGGGACAGTCAAACGGCGTAACTATCTCTTTTTTCGAGTATACCACACCCCTTAAAAAAAGGCAAGGATCAACCCGAATATCCCTCGTCTTTCATGCAAAGGTGAACCGCTGCGGTGGTAAAGGTTTGGGGCAGCGCCAAAATATGGGGATGCTCTCCCACGTATTTCTTTTTCGCGTCCTCTAACGCCTCTTCGAAGGTCTTTCGGGTCTTGAGTCCCATTCCTCTGGCATAGCCCGGCGCCTCGGCGCCTACAATGTAGATGGCGGAGGTATTCATCTCGGCAATATGACCGCAGCTCATCATGGAAAATCCATGGAACGGATGGAAGGCGTTGCAAAAGCGGTATTTCCGAATGTATTCCTCGTTGGTGGCAAAATATTCCCCGTATCGGTTCAAATCAGGAAGAGTGTCCATATGATCCTTTTGGAACATCTCGTAAAGCTCCCGGAGATAAGGCCAAAGCTCATCATGGAAATATCCGTTGCAGGTAGAAGAGCAGATGAACACGCACCGATCGCTCATGATCCGTTTATGCCGGATCACCTGGGCGGAAAGGGCCTGCATCAGCATAATGGGATTGGTGCCCATGCCGTCGCCGTAATGGAACGATTGCGGCATACCGAAAACAAAGAAGACGTACTTCTTTTCCGCGAAGGGAACGTAAGTACGGGTGTCCACCACTTTCCAGGAAAGGGGCATTTTCTCTTTAAAAAAAAAAAAAAAAATGG
>CALXGT010000019.1 GCA_944387915.1 uncultured Clostridia bacterium | reverse complement strand
CTATGAGGAGGCGCGCCTCCTCATAGGTGAATACATCCATTTCTACAACAATGAACGAATTCAGCTTAAAACAAAACTGACTCCACTTGAAAAGCGAAGTCAGTATGTTGCTTAAAACCTGATTTTACTACCATAGGGTGTTTTTGTACTGTCCGTACAAATTGGGGCAGTTCAAAATACTCCATAGGGGTTTTTTCTATTCTTTTTTCTTTCGTATAAACAGGAACACGCCTGCGCCTGCTGCCAGCACTAACACGATGAGGAAGGCCGGCCACCAACGGGCAAAAAAGCCCTTTTCCCGGGTTTCCGTATTTGCTGGCTCCGACGGTTCTTCGCCCTCCATACCGGGATCTTCCAGATCGGAGCTTTCCAAGCTGGAGTCTTCCGTCTCTCCGGAACTGCTCTCCTCATCTTCCGGACTGGGGTCTTCCGAAGAAGCTTCCTCGCTTTCCTCTAAGGAAGATTCACTTTCCGAAGAAGATTCGGTTGCCGGTGCTCTGCTGGGTTCCGAAACGGGTTGGCTTTCCGACCCGGAACCTTCCGGTTGGGAGGACGGAGACGAAGAAGGAGAAGGCGGTACATAATTCTCCATTTCCGGGTAGTACCTTTCGAAATAAGCGTCATCCCAAACCTCCGTTCCGGTCTGAACTAAGGTATGCAGCAAGTGCCCTTGTTCCCAAATCATATATACTGCATTCGCAGGATGATTGCCCTCACTACTGAAACTTACAACGGTCTCCGGAACGACGATCATCAACCAATTTTGGAAATGACCAAATACATCATTTTCCACTGTAGTAACTCCCCAAGGAAGCACCAATTTATCTCTTAAATAATTGGGCAGAGAGTTGGCGCAGATTACTTCCACATCAGGATGGAACAAAACTTCATTGCGATCATAAGGAACCGCCAGCAGTCTTTTAAAATCACTGGTGTACAAGCACCCCTCATAAATAGCGTACCCGAGGCTTTGCACATCTAATTCCTTCTTTTTGTCAGGTCCCTCATAATAGCACCATTTTTCATCCTCTATTCTCCAGCCAATAATCGTGGATTCTCCGCTTACACGCGCGTAAATTTCTTCTATCGTTGTAGCTCCCTTTAAATACGCGGGAAGCAGTTCTTGCCGAATTTCGCCACTAACACCCAGAGATTTCGCCGCCTCATTTTGCGGAGAAAAGAAAAAAGTTGGCAGAGAATCGCTCAAATGAGGGATTACCTGCTGTCCCACAAAAGTCAAAGTATCCGGCAAAATCACCACATGGGATGTGCCCATATAGGCAAAAGCCTCATCTTCAATCGTCGTCACACCCCAAGGAATAACGATCGCCGTTCCAATGCGTGAATGGTAAAAAGCATTTTTGCATATTACCTTGGTATCCGGATGAATGACAACTTCCGGCGCCAAGGTCGGAACCGCTAACAACCGATCATAATTTTCGGTGTAAAGCGCATTGTCATAAACTATAAAATGAGAATTTTTCGAAGACACCTCAAATTTCTTTTTGGGAATCCAGCATGTATCGGAAAATCCTTCAAAATCTTTTCCAATATATAAGGTATCTCCCACATAAACCGAACCGTTAGAGCCGCCTACGCCCAAAATACCATCAGAAATTACAGTCGTATCAATAAATTCCTCAAAAATTCGAAAAACTGACGAAGGTACAGGATTATACCAAATACCGGTTCCGGTGAGCGTCAAGGTTCGCTCCTTTAAATCCACCTTCCAGGCAGACGTGTTCCCTTGTCCTTGAAACGTATTATTTCCGAATTCCTGTGTATTTGGATGCAAAGCCACATCCGGATGATTTTTAGGAAGCGCTAACAATGTGCGATAATCTTTAGTATAAAGCGCGCCATTATAAGTAGCTAAATACGGATTTTCCGGATCCACACGAAATTCTTCACAAGCTACAAATGCTAACTCGTCCGTTGGCCGAAACTGAGAACCAATCTCCACAATGTCGGGATTGAGACCGTATAAATCACCCCATATACCGATCTTTGGTTCCCACGACGTAATATGATCCCCTAAAACCAATGTTCCGCCTTCCTCTGGGGTGTCCCACCAGCGATGCAGCTGAACGTTGGTGAAAAACATAAAAGGGCTCTCATTTTGTACGCCAAATAAATCTCCCTTGACATCGAGCGTCAGTACACGGGTTCCGCTGGTATAATCAATCTCCCATAACAGTTCAGGATCTCCTTCTTTCCAATCCCGCTCACCTCTGGGCCAGCACCCGGAAATTTTCTCCAGATTTGGGTAAAAGTTTGTACCCCGATGATTCATGCTCGCAGCTGCCCTGCTGTCTTTGAACTCTATATACCGAATCTCGCTGGCATAATTCATCCAATCTCCGGTTTGTTCGCTTCCTTCCGCCACGGATTCTAAGCTTAAGCGGCCTGTTTCTTCCAAAATCCAATGACAACCATTGTCAATTCCCTCTGCTTTCACTGCCGCCGACGCTTCCATCCCCATACTCAGCGCCGCACAGACACCAAGTATCGTAAAAAGCGCGGTTTTCCATAACCGTTTCATACTTTCTCCTTTCCGCCCGAAGGCACGCCCAGAAATTGGTTTTCTCTATCTTTTGCGGGACTTGCGATGAGAGAAGCAAGAATGCCCTTCCGTAAATTCCCCATATAATATATAAAGGACAAAGTTTCTATTTGCAATAAAAAAAGTCATATATTATGTTTTATTTTATCATATTTTTTAGCAACTTATTTATATTTTAAAAAGAATTCATTATTATTTTGTTGTATTTTTCCTCTTTTTTTCTATTGCATTGAGAAAACATGAATTTTGTAGTATCATAAATAAGAGAAATACTATATCAACGAAGCAAAGGAGCGCTGTGTCGCCGGCATAGAACCGGCAATCAACAGCTTTCGAACCTATGAACCCAATTATTGAAATTCAACACCTTTCCCAACCCGAACTTTCCGTTTTTTCCCGGCTTACCGAGGCGCAGCTTCGGAATCGTCTGGAACCGGAGAAGGGAGTTTTTATCGCGGAAAGCCCTAAGGTGATCCGAACCGCGTTAGAAAATGGCTTTGTACCCCTTTCCCTTTTGATGGAGCGAAAACAAATCGACGGCCCCGCTAAAGAGATCCTTGCCCGGTGTGAAAACGTTCCCGTTTATACCGCCGACCGGTCTGTGTTGGAACAGCTCACCGGCTATACGCTCACCCGGGGTGTACTGTGTGCTATGCGCCGTCCCAAATTACCGGACGTGGAAACGGTATGCGTAAATGCCCGCCGGATCGCGGTTTTAGAAGGGATCGCGGACGCCACCAATGTGGGCGCGATCTTTCGTTCCGCGGCGGCGCTCAATATAGATGCGGTACTGATTACCCCTACCTGCTGTGACCCGTTTAACCGGAGAGCGATCCGCGTTAGTATGGGTACGGTGTTCCAAGTTCCGTGGACCCAAATCGGGGATACCCCCGACCAATGGCCTGACCTCGGACTAAAACAGCTGAAACGTCTCGGATTTCGCACCGCGGCAATGGCACTGCGCAAAGATTCTGTTTCCATTGACGACCCCCGGCTCCGATCGGAGGAAAAACTGGCGATCGTTTTGGGGACAGAAGGAGACGGACTCGCGAAAGACACCATCGCGGCATGTGACGATACCGTTTTGATCCCTATGGCACATGGCGTAGATTCCCTCAACGTAGCGGCGGCAAGCGCAGTCGCTTTTTGGGAGCTTCGCGTCCGGTAGATTGGACACACAAAAAAGGCAGGCGTGAAAGCCTGCCTTTTTCTTATGGATGTTATTGGATCCAAGCGCCATCCGCGCCCACAGCGTACCCGCCTACGGTAGTGTTATACGCCATTGCGCCGCTCTCGTAGAGGTAGTACCATTTACCGTTTACCAGCTCCCAGCCGGTCTGCATCTCGCCGGAAACGGGATCCAGGTAGTACCAGGTACCATTGACCTTCGCCCAGCCTTCGGCCATACCGCCCCAGGTGTAGAAGTAGTACCATTTGCCGTTAATCTGTTCCCAGCCGGTAGCCATTTCTCCGGACTCGGGATCCAGGTAGTACCAAACGTTATTATCCAGTACCCAGCCTTCGGCCATGCCGCCCCAGGTGTAGAAATAGTACCATTTGCCGTCAAGCTGTTTCCAGCCGGTGACCATGGTGTAGTCTTCGTCCAGATAATAGGAAACGCCTTTGTCTTCAATCCAGCCGCTTACCCGACGTCCGTTTTGGTAATAGACCCATTCGCCGTTGCGGTTTTGCTCCCAGCCATCAGAGTGGGTAATAGTGGGAACGCTGGGGGTGATAGCGGGGGTATCGTCTTCTTCGGGGGTATAATTGGGGTCAACCGCGCCGCAGATCGTGCAAACGCCGTTTACGTAATAATGGGCTTCTACCGTTTGACCAGCTCCTACAGAACTACCATTAGCGCTTACAGAACCAGTTCCCTCGTTTTTTACTTGAACTTTGTCGGGAATACCTTCGATTTCAACGTCACCCTGCTTAACAACGATCTGATCTCCTTCTGCTGCCTGTTGTGCCGCTTTTTTATTGATATCCTTGCCGATAAAAAAGCCCTGACTTCCCTCTTCGGACACCAACTCGGCTACCGGAGCAGTTCCTGCAAATTGTGCAGGATCCTGATTATATTCCCCACCGGTGAGGTGAACAGCAGACACGGCATCCGCATCAGATACTTTGCCTACCAGAGCCGGTGCCTGATAACTACCGCCTGCTACATTGATGATACCATCAACATCACCAACACGCTGGGTGACAAAAGCCATTTTGTCGGCATCTACCACTGCAGTGGATTCTTCGGGAACAGTAATCGTCCCGGCAGTCCCATCTTGCGCTTTTGCATACATACCGTAAGGCGCTTCAAAAGTACCGCCATACACAATGGTATCGCCGGTGGAAAGTACAGCACTAGAATTACTAATAAAGGTACCGCCCATAATATGCGTTTCCGCCCCGGACTGTGTGCTGACTGCTGCCACATATCCGGTAAAGGCATATCCGCTCTCACAAGTAAAGGTACCGCCCTCGATTACCAGAAGACCGCCTTTGTGAGAAATCGCCACCAAACTGCTTTTATCCGACGTAGTGGAATAGGTGATACCGCCTGTCTGTGCTTCAGAGGTGTCGCGAATAATAAGATCACCCCAGTTAATCAAACCGATACTCTGGCTCGTAATAGTACAACCGTTCAGATCCAGGATCATCTGGGGAAGCTCGGGACCGTTTTCCCGATACTCGCCGATCCGGACATCATTTCCCGCAGCCATAACGATATCTTTCAAAAGCTTGATGGTGCATACCGTTTCTCCTTCGACCACTTCGGAAGTATACAAAACAGCACCCTCACCCCAGGCAGCATCTATATCCTCCTGCGTTGTCTCGCCGCCAATAAAACTAAAAGTTTTCGCATTTTCCACCGTGTCATCCACCGCAAATGCTGTCACAGGAAGCATTGTCGCGGCTACGGCACAGGCAAGCAACGCCGCGAGCCATTTCTTTTTCCGCATACTATTTTCCTCCTTTGTTTTTACGGAAAAGACGGGCAAAAAATCGATCCGCACCTGATCCAACCCCAACGACTCACAAGATCTCATTTTTGTCAAGCCCTTTTCCGTCATTCTTTAATCATTTTATTA
>CALXGT010000018.1 GCA_944387915.1 uncultured Clostridia bacterium | reverse complement strand
AGACCCGTTTACGGGTAGCAAGTAATCCTATGCGTGGCTGGCAGGCCAATAAAAAACGCACTTGTGCGTTGCCTGTAATATTAGGGCTATGCCCGAAACGGAAATACCCCCCGCTTCGCGGGGGGATTATTATTACTGATTTACGCTTTGTTGACCGATCCGAACAGTTCCATCTTCTCTTTGACTGTCGCTTTGATTGCTTCAAATCCGGGAGCCAGGAGCTTTCTCGGGTCAAAGCCTTTGCCTTCTTTGTCTTTGCCGGCCTCAATGTAAGCTCTGGTAGCAGCCGCAAAGGCGAGCTGGCATTCGGTGTTGACGTTAATCTTCGCAACGCCAAGAGAAATGGCCTTTTTAATCATATCCTCGGGGATGCCAGTACCGCCATGGAGAACCAGAGGCATATCGCCCACCGCTTCTTTTACCGCGGCTAAGGTGTCGAAGCTCAATCCGGGCCAGTTAGCAGGATATTGACCATGGATATTACCAATACCCGCAGCCAGCATCGTAACGCCCAAATCGGCGATCATTTTGCACTCTTTGGGATCCGCGCATTCACCGGCGCCAATTACGCCGTCTTCCTCGCCGCCAATAGCGCCGACTTCCGCTTCCAGGGAAAGACCCAGCTTGTTGCAGGTTTCTACCAGCTCTCTGGTTTTCGCAACGTTTTCTTCGATGGGGTAGTGGGAGCCGTCAAACATAACCGAAGAGAATCCGGCTTCGATGCAGGCTTTCGCGCCTTCATAGCTTCCGTGGTCCAGATGAAGGGCGACGGGGACGGTAATGTTTAAGCACTCAATCATGCCCTTGACCATTCCAACGACGGTTTTATAGCCGCACATATATTTTCCAGCGCCTTCGGAAACGCCCAAAATGACCGGGGATTTCATTTCTTCGGCGGTGAGAAGAATGGCTTTGGTCCATTCCAGATTGTTAATGTTGAATTGACCGACGGCGTATTTTCCGTCTCTCGCTTTGTTAAGCATTTCTTTTGCAGATACCAGCATGGTTATGACCTCCTTATATTCGATGCTTCTATCGGTAAAAGAAGCAAGGGTTTACTCAAGATTTTTGACGTCATGTTTTTTGATGGAAGCGTCGTTTTCCTCTACGTCCAACTGGGCGATGGCTTCATCCAGATTGGTTTCAAATTCTTCGCCCTTTAAGGTGCTCAAAAGAGTGCTGCGCACCGACTCAAAGTCGTCGTCGGTGGTTTCCATCAGGTTAATAATATACGCGTACTTCTCGCTGTAGGCAACGGCGTACTGTCCCGGCTCCATTTCCGAAACCGTGTCGGTAATGGCGGAAACGTAGGTTTCGTCGGTTAAGTCGATGAGTCGGGAATAATCGGCGTCGGCGTCATAGTCCACATCGTTGTGTTCAGCGTAGATGGTGTTAAAGTCTTCGCCGGATTCCAAACGGGCTTTTAACGCCTCGGCTTTTTCCTTTTCCGCTTCCAGTTCCTCGCCCTCCAGCGCGTTTCCATCCGCGTCCGTCAAAGGTAAGATCAGATAGCGAATTTTCCGATAATCCCGGTCAAAATATGCGGTCAGTTCCGAAGCGGGAACCTCCAGCTCGCCGCCTTCTCCGTAGGTGGCGTCGAACACGGCGGTCTTTTTGTATCCGTTAAAGTACAGCGCCCGATAGGACTCTTCACCACAGCCTTCCTCCTCATAGTAAGACTGGTAAAGATTGTTCCAGTAATAGTCGGCGTTTTCTTCCATAGTCGCCAACTCCTCGTCGGTAAACGAAAGTCCCATTTCGTCAAACCGCTGCTCAATATAAAGATACTCTTTGGCGTAATCCTTCGCCTGCTCTCTGGCCCAATCCAGCGCGTTTTCCTCGCCGATGGTTTGATCCTTGAGAGGAAGGGAGGTATCGATGTTTTCCTTGGTGTAGGCGCTTTGGTAAGCGTCAATTCCCATTCCTACAAACATACCGGAGGTCACTTCATAGTCGCCTAACCGGTAGGTCCAGGAGAGATCCTCTCCACAGGAAGCACAAGAAAGCAACACGGCGGCGGATAATATGCCGGCCGCAATTTTATTTTTCAGTTTCATCAGTAGATCTTACCCTTCTTTCCGCGGCAAGCCGCAAAACTATGAGGCTCTTGTCAAGCTTACTTATTATACCTGATTTTTTCTTTCTTGTCCATATCTGCAAAAGAAAATTTAACAATCTCTTCTCTTTTTCCCCATGGGAAAATCTCATTACTAAAAAAGAAGACGCTTTTTTGTGCTATTTATCAAACTTTTAAAATTTTATTGACATTATTTTGGTTTAATGGTACGCTTAATCTAAAATCTGAGGAGGTTACATTATGGCTGAGAAAAAATTTGACTCCGCGGGCTTTGCCGCGAGAGAGTATCCCATTTATACCGGACAGAAAATTACCCCCAACACCTATGCGATCCATAACGGCGGCTGCATCTCCTACCTGCTGCTTGGCGATTATGCGGCGATTATGATTGATTCCGGTATGTCTACGAGAAATCTTTACGATTTTGTAAGAACGTTAACGGATCTTCCGGTTTTAGGTGTAATCAATACCCATGGTCATCTGGACCATTCGTTAGGAAACGGCTATTTTAAAAAGGCGTATATGCATCCGGAAGCGGTAAAGGACGTAAAGAGCGCCCAGCAAAATAGCCCCAACTATCCCACCGATTACAAGATTGAGACGGTGGAAGAGGGATGGACGATTGATATTGGCGGCAGAGAATTAGAGGTTATTTATATCGGCGCCCACAGCTTGGGCAGCATGGCAATCTTAGATAAGGATTACCGGATCCTCTTTACCGGAGACGAGCTGGATCCCGGTCAGGTGCTGGTCAATATGTCGGGGGACTATGTTCCCGGCCAAACGGTGGAGAATCACCAGAAAAATATGCTCAAATTGAAAGAGCGCGCCTGGGAGTACGATTTTATCTGCCCCGCGCATAACGGTACTCCTATTGATAAGAGCTATGTGGACGATTTTATTGTTTTGGATCAGATGATTATGGACGGCGTTCCCGGAAGAGAGGATATTACTTCGCCGACGCTTCCTTTCCCGAGACCCGACGGATGCCTGCGCCAGAATTATAAATGCGCGCATATGTGTTATCATCCCAACACCATTTTTGAAAAATAATAGCTCCACAAAAAACCTGCCGGGGTAACTGGCAGGTTTTTGTTTCTTTGTCCGGGGAAGCGGAAAGAACGATCCGTTTGAAGCCCTTATTTTCGAAGGCATAAGCCAGAGTATGTCACAGCATAGCCGCAAGGTAGAGCCTTTTGATTTGCAGAATCGGAGGAAAACAAATTGGATGAGGATGGGACAGTATGTTTGATATTTGGATTGGGGACGTGGAACTGACGAGATGTGTCTTGATTTTTTCTCTCGTTGTGCTTTTGCCGCTCCAGCTTTTGCTTTGTTTTAAAGTGAAGCGTAAAGGAATTCGCCTGATACCGGTGACGCTGTTTTTTGTACTGGCGGTAGTTTTGGCGATGATATCCGCTGCTGTTGGCGGAAGGACAGGACTGGTTTATCTGTTCCTTGCGATGTTCAGCGGCTTTATGCTGTTAATCTGCGGCGCAGGGTGGGGGATTTGGGCAGTCTTTCGACTGATCCAACAGAAAAAAAGCGGTGACAGACCGATGGCGTAAATACTTTTTGAATTTGATCGGAAACGGTTTCCTTTTTATAAATAGGAGTAATGACCATGAGCGAAAACCAGTGGATAGAGATATGGGAACAGGAAGAGAGCGCCGCACAGATTCACGGATGGGACTTTTCTCACATCCAAGGAAGATATACCGAGGAAACCGACCTGCCATGGGATTATCGGCGTATCGTTTTGGATTATTTAAAGCCGGAAATGAAACTGTTGGATATCGATACCGGCGGCGGTGAGTTTTTGCTATCCCTTCATCACCCTTACGGAAAGACCAGTGCGACCGAGGCATATCCTCTAAACGTCCGGCTGTGCGAGGAAACTTTGCTCCCTCTCGGAATTGATTTTCGTGTGGGAGACGGAAAAACGGTTCTTCCATTTTGCGATGGTGCTTTTGATCTTGTGATCAACCGGCATGGTGATTTTAACGTGAAAGAGATATATCGCGTTTTGAAAAATGACGGCGTTTTTATTACAGAGCAAGTGGGAGCCGAAAATGACCGTGAATTGGTGGAGCTCTTGCTGGGAAAGACCGACCTTCCGTTTCCGGATCAATATCTGGAAACAGTCCGCGAGCTGTTTTGTAATGCGGGATTTCATGTGCTGGACGCGCAGGAATGTCTGAAACCCATCCGGTTTTTTGATGTGGGGGCGCTCGTCTGGTTTGCCCATGTTATCCCGTGGGAATTTCCGGGTTTTTCGGTGGACCGCTGCAAAAATGAGTTATTGTATGCCCAGCGGATTTTAGAAGAAAAGGGTTGCATTGAGGGGCGGATTCATCGTTTTTTATTGGTACTAAGCAAAGGCTAGTAGAATTTTATGATAAAAAGACGGCGGGCGAAAGGATAAAACTGTCTTCGCTTAGTTTTCTATTTCTAAAAAAGGATAAAAAAATCTCCGTCCTCTGGACGGAGATTTTTAAAATTATTCTTCTCTCATTTTCGCGAAGCACTCGCTGCAATACACGGGGCGATCTTCGCGGGGCTGGAAGGGAACTCTCGCTTCTTTTCCGCAGGAAGCGCAAACTGCGGTGAACATTTCTCTTTGTGCTCTCTGATTGTTTTTGCGGGCCATACGGCATTCTTTGCAGCGCTGGGGCTCGTTTTCAAAGCCTTTCTCTGCGTAGAACTCCTGCTCACCGGCGGTGAACACAAATTCTTTGCCACATTCTTTGCATACCAGGATCTTGTCTTCGTACATGTTACATACCTCGCTTAGGTTAAATTTTCGCCCGCAAGACGGAATTGCACCGTCACCTTTGTTCTGACAACGCTCTTCGATTAAGCTATAGGGGCAAGTGCGTACTTTATGCTCGGTGAATGGCTTTTAGTTTCTTTCGTACTCGCTGAAGTGCGTTGTTCACGGATTTTTCCGTAATACAAAGGGTACTGGCAATAGAACGATAGTCCATTTCCGCCAAAAACAAAAATAAAACCTTTCGTTCCAACGGAGATAATACCCGGTTCACGTCTTCGATTACGTGACTTAAGCTTTCCTTTTCAATAAAAATTTGTTCCGGAGATTCCGCGCCAATTTGGTCGCCCACATCCTCAAGGGAAAGGCTGTGGTTTAGGACAGAAGCCTTTTGGGTTTGGTTCTTCTCTACAAATTTTATGATACGATTTCGGATACAAGCAGCAGCATACGCTGAAAATGGCACGTTTCTTTGGGATTGATAACCGTTAATGGCGTCCAACAGTCCGATAGAGCCTTCCTGGCACAAATCGTCAAAATCCAGAAAATGCCGATACGGGGAAGCGAGCTTTTGAATGAGTCGGAAATAGCGGGAAGTTAAAATAGCCGCAGAATCCCTATCGTGTTTCTTTGCTTGTTCCACCAGTGTTTCATCGGCTAAATCCGTCAGGTTCTTTTTTGCCACTAAAATCCTCCAAATCCCACTGTGCTGCTTACAGGATACCTTACCGACAGGGAAATGTCAATAGTTATAAAGGAATATTCTCTATTTTACTATAAATTTTTTCTGGTTTTTGTTGTAAGACAAAGTTTAAGTAAAAACCCCTTTCTTTTAAGGAAAAAACGAAAGGATAAAGACACGTAGCAGGGACGGTACAGGCATTTTTGTCTTCGGACAAAAAACAAGAGAAAAGCGGAATAAAGTTTGGTTGATTTTTCTTTTTCTCCTATATGGACAAAGGTTCCGAAAAAATGTATAATTAAAATAATAATCAATTTTGAGAAAAGGAGCGTTTGTTATGGCATTTATCTATCCTGAACCCTCAAGAACTTTTGGAGAGTATCTTTTGGTTCCCGGCTATTCCTCGGCGGAATGTATTCCTGCGAATGTTAGTCTGAAAACGCCGCTTGTAAAATTTAAAGCGGGCGAGGAACCGGCGATTTCTTTGAACATTCCTTTGGTGTCCGCGATTATGCAGGCGGTCTCTGATGACAAAATGGCGATTGCCTTGGCAAAGGAAGGCGGTATGTCGTTTATTTATGGCTCTCAGTCCATTGAGGACGAGGCGGCGATGATTGCCCGGGTAAAGAGTTATAAGGCGGGCTTTGTCACCAGCGATTCCAATATTCGTCCCGACGCGACGTTGGCGGATGTTTTGGCATTGAAGGAGCGTACCGGCCATTCTACGGTGGCGGTCACCGAAGACGGCGGCCCCAACGGAAAGCTTTTGGGTATTGTGACCAGCAGAGATTACCGAGTCAGCCGTATGGATCCTTCTACCAAGGTAGAGGAGTTTATGACTCCTTTTTCTCATTTGATTTGCGCTCCCGAGGACACCACTTTAAAAGAAGCCAACAATATTATTTGGGATCACAAATTAAACGCGCTGCCTTTAATTGATAAAGACCAACATCTAAAATATATTGTGTTCCGGAAAGATTATGACAGCCACAAGGAAAACGTCAGCGAGCTTTTAGACGGACACAAACGCTATATGGTAGGCGCCGGTATCAATACCAGAGATTACGAGGAACGGGTTCCCGCTTTGGTGGAGGCCGGAGCGGATGTTCTTTGCATCGACTCCTCCGAAGGCTACAGCGAATGGCAGTCGAGAACCCTCGCGTTTATTAAAGGAAAATATGGCGACAGCGTCAAAGTGGGCGCCGGAAACGTAGTGGACCGGGAAGGCTTTTTGTTCTTAGCGAAAGCGGGCGCCGATTTCGTTAAGGTCGGTATCGGCGGCGGCTCTATCTGCATCACCAGAGAGCAGAAAGGTATCGGCAGAGGACAGGCTACCGCTTTGATCGAAGTGGCGGCGGCACGGGATGAATACTTCAAGGAAACCGGAGTCTATGTTCCCGTTTGCTCCGACGGCGGAATTGTCTATGACTACCATATGACGCTGGCGTTGGCGATGGGCGCCGATTTCATTATGCTGGGCCGGTATTTCGCCCGGTTTGACGAAAGCCCCACCAGCAAGGTCAACATCAACGGCAGTTATATGAAGGAGTATTGGGGCGAGGGCAGCGCCAGAGCGAGAAACTGGCAGCGTTACGACTTGGGCGGTTCCGCGAAGCTCTCCTTCGAGGAAGGCGTTGATTCCTACGTTCCTTACGCGGGAAGCTTAAAGGACAATGTGACCATGTCTTTGAGCAAGGTTCGCCACACCATGTGCAACTGCGGTGTTTTGAATATTCCGGATCTTCAAAAGAACGCGAAGATTACGCTGGTTTCCTCTACTTCTATTGTTGAGGGCGGCGCCCATGACGTTCTCTTAAAGGATCAGACCGCGGGAAGATAAAAAGCATAAGCCGGCAGCGAAAAAAACGCTGCCGGCTGTTTTTATCTTCGGGTCTATGTGACAAAAGCCGGCAAAAATTTTTTGTTGTAATCGAAGAAGACTTTTGGTACAATGAGGGTGACAGAAAAAAAGGGGGAGAAACATGAAATTATTGATCAAACAACGTTTTTTTTCGTGGTTTGACAGCTACGACATCTACGATGAAAAGGGAAATCCTGTTTTCACTGTGGAAGGAAAGCTTTCTTGGGGACATTGTCTACATATTTTGAACGCTTCCGGGACCCATGTGGGGACGGTACAGGAAAAGGTACTTACCTTTTTGCCGAAATTTGAGCTGTATATCGGAGATCAATGTGTCGTCGAGGTCAAAAAGGAGCTAACGTTATTTCATCCCCGGTTCGAGATTTCCGGCTGCGGCTGGCAGTTAGAGGGAAATTTTCTCGAATGGGATTACGAAATCCGAGGGCAGCGGGGAGAACAGGTAGCCCGGATCTCCAAGGAGATCTTTAATTGGACCGATACTTACGTGATTGATGTGTTCAATCCCGCCGATACGCTATTGGCGCTTATGCTGGTGCTGGCGGTGGACGCGGAAAAATGTTCGAGAAATTAAAGGAGAATTCAAAATGAGTTTGATTGTTTCAGATTTATGGAAAAAATACGGGGAAAAAACGGTGGTAGACCACCTTTCTTTCTCGATGGAAAAACCGGGAGTGTATGCCTTGCTCGGGACTAACGGAGCGGGAAAGACAACGGCGATTCGGATGATTTTGGGAATGCTTGCCAAAGACGGGGGAGAGGTTTTGTGGAACGGGACTCCTTTGCACCTCAAAAGTTGTAACGTAGGGTATCTTGCTGAGGAGCGGGGACTGTACCCCAAGTATCCGTTGATGGATCAGCTTTTATACTTCGCTTCTCTCCGGGACGTACCGAGGGAGCAGGCAAAGGAGCGGATTCGCCATTGGGCGAAAAAGCTCGAGGTGGAGGAATATCTTTATCCGTCTTCGTCTTCCACAGGGATAAGAGGAAAGAAGAAGGAAAAGCCCAAGCTTGCGGATCAACTTTCCAAAGGCAATCAGCAGAAGATCCAGTTTATGATCGCTTTGCTGTCCGATCCGGAACTGATTGTTTTGGATGAACCTATGTCCGGGTTGGATCCGGTCAACACCGATCTGTTCAAAAAAATTATAAGAGAAGAGATCGATCGGGGAAAATACCTTATAATGTCCAGCCATCAGATGGCTACCGTAGAAGAATTCTGTACCGACATCACCATTTTGGACCGTTCCAAGGCGGTATTGCAGGGAAATCTTAACGAAATTAAAAAGAGCTACGGTCGGGTCAATCTCTCTTTGAAGACGGAGACGGACATTTCTTCCTACATTGAACAGTCCGGCGTGGCGCTGCTCAGTGAAAAGGAGTACGAATACCGGCTTAAGGTTCAAAACGAAGACCAGGCAAACGCACTTTTGGGGCTTTTGATTCAAAACGGAGTTACAGTAATTACTTTCGATCTCAGCGAGCCTTCTTTGCATGAGATTTTTGTGGAAAAAGTGGGGGAAGGCCATGAAATGGAATAAAAAAGACTTCACCGGAACTGGCAAGGTATTTTCCTTTACACTATTCCAACAGCTCAAAAGTAAGGCGAATCTGGTTTCTTTTGCCATTATGTTGATTTTGATTGGCGCGTCGGTACCGGTAATGGCGTTTTTTATGGGAGACAAAAGCCAAAGCGCCGAGTTTTCCACACTGGAAAAGGTTTACCTTTCCAACGAAACCGATTACGAAGTGAAACCGGAAATGATTCAGCAAGAAGATCCATCCTTTGCCCAGACGCTGTTTATTTGGGACGAGAGCCAGTTTCCCGAAACCTTAGGGGAACGGGAAGCCAAGGTCTCGATTGCGGAAGATGCGACGGGGTATCGGATCCTTCTTTCCTACGACGTATTTGGAGAGGTGAAAGAAGAGGAGATGAGCCGGCTTCAATCGGCGGTAGAGAAGGCGTTTTTTAACGCCCGTTACCAGTCTCTCGACATTTCCGAAGAAGCGCTTTCTCTTCTCTCCACCCCCTTTGATATTACGGTGGAAACAGAGGGCGCTTATACCGGAGAAGGGGAGAGCTACGATTTTGAAAGCCGTTTTTGGGTTCAGTACGTTTACTCCATTCTGGTGATGATCGTCAGTCTTTTCTCGTCGATCTACATTATCCGAATTGTGGTGGAGGAGAAATCTTCCAAGCTGGTTGAGCTGTTGATGGTGAGCGTAAAGCCGCTGGCGCTGATTGTGGGAAAAATTTTGGCAGTCATGGTCTATCTTTTTGGGACCTTTATAAGCTGGATTGGCGTTTATTTGATTTCGTATGGAATTACCGGCTTATTTATGGATGTTTCCGGCATCAAGAACGCTGTGCTTTCCTCTGACGCCTTTTCCTCTTTAACACATATCGATCCCCTTTTGATCCCGGTGGTGCTGATCTCCCTTCTCTTGGGATATTTGACCTTTTCCATCCTTTCGGGGATTTTCGGGACCGCCTGTTCCAGCATGGATGAGGTGGAGGGGGCTAATACCTCGGTGACGTTTTTGGTGCTTTGCGTTTACCTGATTACATGTTTTCTTCCGAATTTTTCCGGGGAATGGGTTTTTGTTGTTTCCAGTCTTTGCCCTTTGCTTTCCATCTTTTGCGCGCCGGTGCAGTATGTATTGGGAAATATCGGCCTGGGACTGCTCGTTCTTTCCTGGCTGATCCAGATTGGCGTCATTTATCTTCTCGCCCGGCTTTGCGCGAAAATTTACTTTGACCTTTTGATGTATCGGGGGAGCCGTCTTAAATTTCGGCAGATTCTTACCATCGCGAAAAGAAAGGGGGCGTCAAAATGAGCCGTCGTTTTCATTCCTTTTTTAAGGTGTTTTCTTTTACGTTTTCTCATCATGCCAAAACGAAAGGCTATCTGACAGCAACCTTTGTTACTGCGTTTTTCCTGTTTTTGCTTCCCCTTGCCGGGATGCTGGCGGTAGAGTTTTTCGCCGGGGATACGCAGGCAAAAACGAGTTACCAAACCGCGGCCAAAACGGTTTATGTCTCGGATAGCGTGTATGGGGAATTTGATTATTCCAGGTTAAACGATACGTCCTTTTATATCCAGGAGTCAAGCACGGTCAATCCTGTCTATCTGAATTTTTCCGGTATCGCCTATCAACCGGTAGCCTCGGTGGAGGAAGGGCTGGAAAAGGGGAAAGAGGATCCGTATAGCTTGGTGCTATCGGTAACCAAGGATGCGCAAGGGGTTCATTTTTCGATTTTGATCCCGGAAAGCAGCAGTTTGACCGAGGAGGACGGGGATGGCTTTTCCTCTTATCTCTCTCTTGCGGGGAACGCGATCCTGCTTCAAAAATCGGGGATTGATACCGAAAGTCTCGGCGCGCTTTCCGATCCTGTTTCTTCCGAAATTCTCTCCGATGAGGAAGCCCTTTTGGAAACCGATCCGTTTCAGGGAATTCGGGACGTATTTGGTATGATCCTTCCCTATGTGATTTTGATGGTTTTGTATTTTTTGATCTTGTTTTATGGCCAGAGCGTTGCCAACAGCGTGGTGTCGGAAAAAAGTTCCAAGCTGATGGATACCTTTTTGATTTCGGTACAGCCGAAGGATATGATTTTCGGAAAGATGTGCGCGATTGCGTTAAGCGGTATTTTACAGTTCCTCTTTTGGGGTGTTGCGCTCACCCTTGGATTTGTCGCGGGAACCTTCGCCGTAAAGGGGATGTTCCCAGATACCGATATGCTGCTGATCCGGTTTTTTGAAAGCTTCGGGAGCCTTTCCGGCTTGTTTACCCTACCTTCCATTGTGGTTACCGTTCTCATGATCCTCGGAGGATTTTTCCTTTACTGTGCGTTAGCGGCGGTAGGAGGGGCGATCGCGTCCAAAGCGGAAGATCTTTCGGCTACCAACTATCTTTTTACCATGGCGTTGGTTATCAGCTTCCTTTTCGTTTTGTTTGGAGGCGGGATCGAAAATATCGCATCCGGTTCCCCGATTTTGGATTATATTCCTTTTACCGCGGTTTTGGTGGTGCCGAGCCGCCTCCTTTTGGGGGAAATTTCGGTGCTTACGGCTTGTATTTCCTTAGCGATTGTTTTACTGGCGACGGTACTTATCGTGCTGCTTGCGGGAAAGCTTTACCGGATAATGTCTTTCTACCGGGGAAAGGTACCCTCTGTAAAACAGCTGTTTGGGATGCTGAAAGAAAAATAGGAGGAAACGGATATGCGAAGAAGCGATCGGGAAATCACCGACCCCAAGCGGTTAAAGGAGATCATTGAGAGCTGTTTTTGTTGTCGACTTGGCTTTTTTGACGGGGAAGAGGTTTACATCGTTCCTCTCTGCTTTGGATATGAGGAAACCGAAACGGAGCGAATCTTTTATTTCCATAGCGCGAAAGAAGGACGGAAGGCACAGTGGATTCGGACGGGAAGCAAAGTGGGCTTTGAATTGGACGCCGGTCACCGTTTAAAAGAGGGCAAATATGGATGCAGCTATTCCGCCGGATATCAAAGTATCATCGGTACGGGACGGATTACGGTGATTGAGGAGGAAGAGGAGAAAAGGGCGGCGCTTACTAAGATCCTTTCTCATTACGACGCTTCGGCTCCTCTTTCCGAGAAAGCGCCAACCGATCTCTGCGTATATCAGATGACGGTAGAGACGTTGTCGGGAAAAGAGAATAAATAACGCCTGTTTGGCGGATTGTAGGGACTCAATCGGCGCTTGAGTCCCTTTTTTCCTTGGATTCAACTACCAGTTGCTTGCTTTTTTTCGTACAGGGCGGTAGCATAAAAGAGACGAGAGACCCGTCGGAAAGGAGCTGCAAAATGAAAAAGAAATATCCGAGTTTACCGGGCACACGTTTATGGAAGGCGGCGCGACGCCGGGAAGAGAAAGCATTTGAAACCTATTTCGGAACATCCTTTGGAATGTTTTACGGGCATCATATGGGAGGAATTCGATAATGTTTGATACGTTAAAAGTAGCAAAAACCATTAAACAAAAGCGCCTTGAAAAAAATATGACCCAGATGAATTTAGCGGATGAGCTGGGAGTCAGCTATCAGGCGGTGAGCAATTGGGAGCGGGGGGTATCTCAAAGTTAAAGATGCCACACCAATCCCACGCTGACTTTTGCTCAACCGATACAGCCGGAGGGCTGGATAACAAGAAAAGGCGGTATGCGCCCCGTGGAGGGGTAGCGTACCGCCTTTTCTTGTGGGGGTTTCCAAAGGGGG
>CALXGT010000017.1 GCA_944387915.1 uncultured Clostridia bacterium | reverse complement strand
GGGCTTTCCGTAAAGCGAAACCAGTCGCGCCGACACAATTCCCACTACGCCGTGGTTTACTCCCTGTAGCGGGATGACCATAACCCGATCCAAAAGGATCTCCGGTTGTGCTTCCAAAACGGCCTGGACCGCGGTAAAAATTTTTTCTTCCTCTTCTTTTCTCTTTCGGTTCAGTTCCTCAATCTCTTCAGCGAGAAAAGCCGCTTCCTCTTCTTCCTCCGACAAAAGAAGCCGCGCCGCAAGTTTGGCGTTTCCCATCCGTCCCGCCGCGTTGATTCGGGGAACGATTCCGAAAGCCGCTCGCTGAGAAGTGATTTTCCGGTCCTGAATGCCGGCTTGCTTAAGCAAAGCGGAAAGACCAAAATTATCCGTTTGGGAAACTAAGGCCAACCCCCGGTTTACAATCCGCCGGTTTTCCCCCTGCAAAGGGACAATATCCCCCACAGTGGCAATCGCCGCCAACGGTCCGAACGCGTTGAGGACATTTTCATAGTCCCCGCCGTCCAGCGCCGCGATCAGCTTAAATGCCACGCCGGCGCCGCAAAGGTCTTTGCTTTCCCCGTAGTAATCGTCCCGATGGGGGTTAATCACCGCGTAAGCGTCGGGAAGCCGATCGCCGATTTGATGGTGATCAGTAACAATAACGGAAAGATTTTGTTTCTTCGCATACTCGATTTCCTTGAGCGCGGAAATACCGTTATCCACCGTAATCAAGAGCGTAACGCCCATCCGGCAGAAATCGTCCACCACCGACGGATTCAGGCCATACCCTTCCCCGTCCCGCTCCGGAAGACGATAAACTACATCGGCGCCCATAGACTGAAGATAAGAATACAGCATTACGGTAGCCATCACGCCGTCGCAGTCATAGTCGCCGTAAACAGCGATTTTTTCGCCCCGGTCGATGGCTTCCTCAATCCGGCGAACCCCTTTTTCCATATCCGGAAGCGCGAAGGGATCTTCCAAGTCCTCATCTTCGGAAAAAAGCTCCAGCGCTTTCCACGGTAAAGTCCCTCTGGCCGCCAAAATATCGGCGGAAACGGAAGAAATTTGGTATTCAGTTTGCATCTCCCGACTGTCCTCAGGATCGAATTTGGGGTAAATCCACCGATAGAATAACATAGGCTGTCCTCACTTGTAAAACAAATGGATTATAAAATCTAATTATACCATTTTGAAATTTATTTTTCAATATCTTCCTTCGAAAAAAGGAAAATCCGGCGAAAGCTTCGCCGGATTTATTAAAACTGATTTTCAATTTCTGTCAGGGCGTCGTCATCCCCGCTCACACAGAAAGCCAAATATCTTCCGTCTCGATAAATCACCGCATTCTCTAATCGGGGAACCTCATCGGGAACGTAATCGGAAAAGCCCGCGATCTGGCTGTCAATCCGCTTTTGAAGATTTTGCTCCATGCTCTTCGCCCCATCTTCGGTGGAAAAAGCAAATACCGCCACTTCTTCGGCGGTAGCGCCGCTGGAAAGGTATAAAGCCACATCCTCGAGCCCGTCGGGAATCTCGTACAGCGACGAGGCCACCTGGTCGTCCACCAGGGAAAGCTCGTCGTCCCAGGACAGAGCGGAAACAATCCCTTCGGCAGCCGAAGCGACGTCGATCTCCTTATTTTCCTGATCTCTACAGGAAAACAGCAACATTCCCATGGCCAACAGTAAAGCTATCATCCGTTTCATTGTGTTTTTATTCCTCCGGTAATTCCTTATGATAATCGTTGACATTCGCTTCGTGGCTCCGAAGATAATTGACCCAAATGTCGATATAGCTCTTTTTTAAATGCACGCCGTCCGACGAAGCGTCCTCTCGAAGATATCCGTTTTCGTCCAGCATGCTCTCCGCCACGTTGAGATAATATACTTCCTTTTCACAGGCAAGCTGATACAGCGCGTCGTTAAACGCGTTAATTTTCTCCATGGTAAAGGTTCCCTCATCCGACTTTTCCTTGGAAACCGGAAGAATGGATTGAATGTAAATGGTGGCGTTAGGGTTAATTTTCTTGAGCTCATCCACCACCTCACCATAGTACGAGGCAAAAGAATCTACGGTGTCGTAACTGACCTCATTGATTCCAAACATAATATAGACCCGGGAAAAGGGTTTTCCCTCCCGAAGGGCCTCCGGCGCCGTTTTTCCGTCAAAAAGCGCCTTAGTAAAAAACGCGTTGACCGAAAAGCCTTTGTCCGCGTACACATACAAATCAGTCAATCCCGAGTACAAAAAGAAGCCTTGGGTTCGGGAATTGCCGATAAAGACCGCGTCGGAAAAGGTATCGTCTTCCACAAGCGTCGTTTCTTCCACCAACGGATCAAAAGGGACCTCCTCCAACTGGGCGTCGTCGCTTACCCGACTGCTCACCTTTTCGGCCTTGTCAAAGGAAGGATCTCGATTTGAGTGTTTGGAAGGCTTGGAAACTTCCTGAGAAACGCCGTCACTGGCGTTTTGAGCGTTCTCGGAATTTCCCTCCCCCGCCGAAAAATAATAAAAGCTAAACCAAAGAGATAAGCCGCTGAACAACAAAATGAAAAACACAATCAGAATCCATTTCTTTTTGGTTCGTCTCCTCTGGGTATAGGGATTAAAAGAATGTCCTTTTCGTGCCATAACCATTATTTTACCCTCTCTATTTTCTGTCCTTTCAAAAAAGTTTTTGTCTTCCCCGGGGATCTATATGCGCCGTCACATACACCACCCGCTGAGAACACGCTCCCGGAACGTGGAAGGTATCCCCTTCATAGCGGGCGATCACCTTTAATCCCGCAGCAGTCAGCGCCTCTTCCACTTCCTTCTCCGAATAGGCGCGCTCTGAAAAGGAATCATAAGACCGTTCGTACCGGCCGTCTTCCGCCTGCCAAAACAAATCCAGCTCCATCTCGACGAGAGCGCCCTCCCGAAGGGTGTTTTGCCAGGCGCAGTACACCTCGTCGAAATCATAGATAAAAGTCCGGTTTTCCAAAATCTTTTCATGCTTGTAAACCGTATTTAAATCAAAAAGAAACAACCCGCCAGGATGCAAAAATAACGACACCCGATCCAGCGCAGAAGCGAAATCCTCATACCCCGTGAGATGATTTAAACTGTCCAGAGCGCAGACGGCGACGTCCACCGTTCCGTACAAATCCAGCTCGGTCATATCCTGGCACAAATAGGTCACAGCGTCGCCTTCTATCCCTTTTTGCTCGTAAGCGATAGCGAGCATCTCTTCCGAAACATCCACGCCGATGACATCGTATCCCAGTTTCTCAAAAACCCGGCTCAATTTACCCGTTCCGCATCCAAGATCCAAAAGGATCCCTTTCCGGCCGTTGTGCATCCGGTTAAGCTCATCAAAATAACGACCTCTTTCCCCGTAGTCGATCTCCGAAGTCAACAGGTCGTAAAAAGAAGCAAAATCGCCGTAACCGTTATTCATCTTCACTTAATCGCTGAAAAACAATATCATAGCCATCCGAACCGTAATGAAGGGAACGATTCACCCGGCTGATGGTCGCGGTGCTGGCGCCGGTCTTCGCCACAATATCGCTGTAAACCCGGTTCTCGCTAAGCATTTTCGCCACTAAAATCCGCTGGGAAAGGGCTTTTAACTCCTGGACCGTACAAAGGTCCTCAAAAAAGCGATAACATTCTTCAATAGTTCGCAGTTGTAAAATCGCCCGAAACAAAAATTCTACGTTCATCTCTTTCAATTTTTCATTCATATGTGTCGATTCCTTCCGAAAAAGAATTCTCGTTTATCCAAAAAGGCCGTCAAACGAATAAAATGACTCTGTAAAAAGCAACCCACAAAGGCCGTATCCTTTCGTTTAAGGAAACCGGAAAGCCCGCGGAGACGCCCTGCTTCTTTTAGTTTACCATATCATTTTGTGAAAAGCAACCTTATCCACCCAAGATTTTGGGGATTTTTATGACGATATTGTAACAAAAGGAAAATCGCCGTCTATTTATGCTTTTCCGCCTCTTCCTCAATCTTTTCAATCAGCCGCTCCAAGTCGGCGAAACATGTAAGACTTCCGCACTCCGCCCGGTACTTTGCCGCCTTGGGAATTCCCTTGAGGTAAAACGCCGTCGTCTTGCGACTTTCCCGCATGCCGATGTACTCTCCTTTGTAGGCTACCTGAAGCGCCGCCTGCCGCTTCATCACCGAAAGCCTTTCCCATAGGGACGGGGGATCGGGAATCCGCCCGGTAGTCAGCAACGAGCGAATTTGGGAGAACAAAAAGGGATTGCCGTAACTTCCCCTTCCCACCATCACCAAGTCGCAACCCGTCTCCTCGTACATCCGTTTGGCGTCCAACGCGGTTTGAATGTCCCCATTGCCGATCACCGGAACCGAAACCGCTGCCTTGACCTGACGGATAATGTCCCAGTCCGCCTTGCCGGTATACATCTGGTCTCTCGTCCGTCCATGGACAGTAATAGCGGCGGCCCCCGCCTCCTCCATCAAAGCGGCAAAGGAAACCGCATTCACCGAATTTTGGTCCCAGCCCTTTCGGATTTTGACCGTCACCGGCACCGAGGACGCCTTTACCACTGCCTGAACAATGGAAAAGGCGAGCCGCGGATCCTTCATTAACGCCGCGCCGCACCCGTTTCCCGCCACCTTCGGCACCGGGCATCCCATATTGATGTCAATAATATCGGGGTCATACTGCAAAGCGATCCTCGCTCCTTGCGCCATGGTTTCGGGATCGTTTCCGAAAAGCTGAACGGCGCCGGGCCGTTCCTTTTTTGAAAGCTTTAACAACTCATTGGTTTTTCGGTCGGAATAGGCCAGTGCCTTTGCCGAGGCTAACTCCCCCACCACATAAGCGGCCCCGAACTCCTTGGCGATCTCCCGGTAAGCCCTGTCGGCGATAGAGGCCATGGGCGCCAACGCCGCCGTTTTTTCGATAACCGTTTTCCCGATCTGAATCGTTTCCATGCTCTTATCCTTTCCGGGAGAAAACCAAAAAATTTCTCCTGTTCGTTGTCAAACAAAGAAAGATATGGTATACTAATCTTCTGAGACAACGAGTTTTTCTGGTGAATTGAACCGATATATTACAACTGGGGAACATTATACCAACTTTTTTGGAAAATCGCAAATAACGGAAGGAAGAATTCTATGAAAATTCTTGCCATTGATTTTAACAGTTTGATGAACCGATCCTTTTTCGCCATCCGCACTCTCACCACCAAGGACGGGTTTCCTACCAACGCCCTTACCGGTTTTGTCAAAACTTACGGAAAGCTTCTCCACACCTTTTCCCCCGACGGGGTATTTGCCGCTTACGATCTCCATGCTCCCACCTTTCGCCATCAGCTATATAACGACTACAAGGGGACCCGCTCCCCCATGGCGGACGAGCTTCGCGCCCAAATTCCTTTAGGGCGAGAGTTTGTCACCTTTGCGGGCGGCGTTCCATTGGGAGTCGAGGGCTTTGAAGCCGACGATATTTTGGGAACCATCAGCGCCCTTTGTCAAAAAGAGGGGCACACCTGTATCATTGCCACCGGCGACCGGGATTCCTTACAGTTAGTGGATCAAAACGTTTTCGTCAACCTCGCCACCAACAAAGGGGACATCCTCTATACCCCCGAAAAGGTAACCGAGCAATACGGCGTTTCCCCCAAACAGCTTTTGGACGTCAAGGCGCTTATGGGGGACAGTTCCGACAACATCCCCGGCGTCAAGGGAATCGGCGAAAAGACCGCCCTTTCTCTCATTTCCACGGGAGGCTCTCTCTCCCATATTCTGGAATCCTTAGACGATCTTCCGGTGACGCCCCGGATCAAAAATTTGATTCTCTCTCATAAAGAAGACGCCCTTTTGAGCTACACCCTCGGGGAGATCAAAAAAGACGTCCCCCTTCCTGTTACCTTAAAAGAAGCGGCCGCCGCAAAGCGGGATGATGAAAAATTGTCCGCCTTTTTCACTCAATATGAATTAAACAGCGCGTTTAAAATTTTCGATATGGAACCTTCCGCCGAAGCGCCGGCAAAAAAGACGGCGACTGTGGCTTCCGTCGCGGCAAAGCATCTTTTTAATCCGGACGACGAGACCGTCTCCTCCCTTGTTTTGGAAACGCTCCCCTTTCTTTGCACCTTCGACGGAGAAACGCTTTCTTCTTTTTCCATCGCCTTGGATCAAAATACCGCCGCCACCTTTACCGAAGAGGTAGAGAAGCGGTTTCAAACTTTGGTTTTACGCTCCCCGCTCCAAAAGCTCACCTTTGACGCCAAACCGGTCTACCGGTACGCTTTTCGAAACAACCTCTCTTTTCCCGGCCTTGCCGCCGATTTAAAGCTTGCCGCCTACCTCTTAAGCAGCGACGAAAAAACCTATACCCTCTCCGCGTTAAAGGACAGCTACTGTCCCGACGCCGTGTTTGACCTTCCGGCAGAAGCGGCGGGCGCTTTGACGCTACCGAAAATTTGGCCCGTTCTTTCGGACATTTTCAAAAAGCGGGATATGGAGTACCTGTACCGGGAAATTGAGCTTCCCCTGTGCGAGGTGCTGGCATCCATGGAAGAAGAGGGCTTTATGGTGGACGAAAAGGGCCTTACGAAATTTGGGGAAACCCTCAAAAGTCAAATTGACGTTCTGGTCGAAGAAATCACTCTCCTGGCGGGGGAATCCTTTAACATCAACTCTACCAAAAATCTTTCGGAAATTTTGTTCCACAAGCTGGGACTGCCTCCGAAAAAGAAAACCAAAAGCGGCTACTCCACCGACGTGGATGTGCTGGAAAACCTTCTTGGAAAACACCCTATCATCGAAAAGATTTTGGAGTACCGAAAGCTAACGAAATTGATGAACACCTACGTGGTGGGACTAAAAAAGTGTATCCAAAAAGACGGGCGAATCCATTCCACTTTTAACCAGACCGAAACCCGAACCGGCCGAATCAGCTCCGCCGATCCCAACATCCAAAATATTCCGGTGCGGACGCCTTTGGGAGCCGAAATGCGAAAATTCTTCGTGGCGAAGGAAGGGTTTACTTTGGTGGACGCCGACTACTCTCAAATCGAGCTTCGCATCTTAGCCCATATCTCCGGCGATGAGCGGATGATCGAAGGCTTCCAAAACGGCGCCGACATCCATCGGATGACCGCATCCCAGGTCTTTGGGATCCCCTTTGACGAGGTTCCTTCTACCCTTCGAAGCCGGGCAAAGGCCATTAACTTCGGCATTGTTTACGGAATCTCCCCCTTCTCCCTTTCCCAGGATATCCATGTCACCGTCAAGGAAGCCAAACGATATATTGACGACTATCTTTCTACCTACAGCGGCGTGGACCGGTATATGAAGGAGTCGGTGGAAAAGGCGCGAAAAGACGGCTATGTGGAGACCTTATTCCACCGTCCCCGCTTTTTGCCGGACATTCACAGCAAAAAGCCCGCTCTTCGGGGATTTTCCGAACGGGTGGCGATGAATATGCCCATTCAGGGCACCGCGGCGGATGTCATCAAGCTCTCCATGATCCGGGTGTACCGGCGACTCAAAGAGGAAAATCTCTCTTCCCGCCTGATCTTACAGGTCCACGACGAGCTTTTGGTGGAAACCGCCCTCTCCGAAGTGGAGCAGGTCAAGAAAATCGTCAAGGAAGAGATGGAAAACGCGGTTCACTTTTCGGTGAAGCTGGAAGTGGACTGCCACGACGGAAAAAACTGGTACGAGGCGAAAGAATAAATGATCCGAGATCTTTACGAAACTGACCTTCCCGCTTTGGCGGATTTGGAAGCCCTTTGTTTTTCCGACCCATGGAGCAAAAAAGGGCTGAAAGGCGCCTTTGAAGACGAGTACAGCCTTCTATTGGGATACGAGAACCAGGGCGTGCTGGCGGGGTATGTCAACGCCAACTGCATGTTTGAGGAGTGTTATATTTTCCGGCTTTGCGTCCACCCCGATTTCCGGCGGCGGCACATTGGGGAAAAGCTGCTGCGCGCCCTGATTGAATTTTGCGAAAAGGAAGGGATCCAAACCGTTCTTTTAGAGGTACGGGAATCCAACGAACCGGCAAAAGCCCTTTATCAAAAAGCCGGCTTTCTCCCCGAGGGCAGACGGGAAAATTTTTACGAAAAACCAACCGAGGCGGCTATTGTGATGCGCCGCTTTTTAACGGAGGAAGTTTATGACAGACACATGGATTTTGGGAATTGAATCTTCCTGTGACGAAACGGCGGCGTCGGTCGTCAAAAACGGAAGAATTCTTCTCTCCTCGGTAATCTCCTCCCAGGTGGAGGAACACAAGCTGTACGGCGGCGTGGTACCGGAAATCGCCTCCCGTCGGCACTGTGAAAATATCTGCGGCGTAGTAAAGCAGGCGTTAGAGGACGCTTCCCTTACGCTAAATGATCTTTCCGGTATTGCCGTGACCTACGCGCCGGGACTGATTGGTGCGCTGCTCGTGGGCGTCAATTACGCCAAAGGACTGGCGTTCGCGGCAAATAAGCCTTTGATCCCCGTCCATCATTTAAGGGGACATATCGCCGCCAACTACATCGCCTTTCCCGATTTAACGCCTCCCTTTCTCTGTATGGTGGCTTCCGGCGGCCACAGCCACATTATCGAGGTCAAGGATTACACCTCTTTTCACGTCATCGGCAGAACCCGGGACGACGCGGCAGGCGAGGCTTTCGATAAAGCCGCCAGAGCCATGGGATATCCCTATCCGGGCGGGAAATACATCGACGAGGCGTCCAAAAAAGGAAATCCTTCCCGCTACCCGCTCCCCCATCCCAAGGTAGAGGGAAGCGTTTACGATTTTAGCTTTTCGGGATTAAAAACCGCGGTCTTAAACCTTCTCAACACCGCCTCTCAAAAAGGGGAAACGATTTGCAGGGAAGATCTCGCCGCTTCCTTCCAGCAAACGGTGTGCGACGTGGTGGCGAGTAAACTGATAGCCGCGGCGGAGGAATACGGGTACCGAAAAATCGTGCTGGCGGGCGGCGTCGCCGCCAACAGCGGACTTCGAGACCGGCTTTTGAGAGAATGCAACCAAAGGGGATTTTCGTTTTTTGTTCCCCCTCTCTCCCTTTGTGGAGACAACGCCGCTATGATCGCATCCCAAGGATATTTTGAGTTACAGGCAAAGCACATCGCGGGCATGGATCTCAACGCCGTCGCCACCAAAGATATCGAAGAGGGATAAGCCAAAAAGGGAGCTTGAAAGAGATGGAAACCAAAACGGATCGGATCTTGCGGATCCTTTTCTTGGTTTTAGCGGTTTTGATGCTGCTAAGCTGGGGATTTCTTCGGTATAAAATGAAAACCCAAATCGAACCTCTTACCGAGCTTGAGAAAAAGACCGTTACCGACACCTCTTGGAGTTACGTGGAAGGCGAGCCCATCGACCTGAACCGAGCGGACAAAGAGACGTTGATGCTTCTCCCCGACGTCGGAGAAGCGACCGCGGAAAAGATTATCGCCTACCGGACTGAGGCGGGCGCCTTTACCTATAAGGAAGAGCTGATGAACATAAGCGGCATCGGCGAGAAAACCTACGAAGAATTGAAGGATCTCGTGACGGTGATTCCCTAACGAGTCCTGATATATTATTTTTGCGAGAGGAGAAAAACATTATGAGCATGCTTCGATTCAACTACCGGTCCCAGGCTTTGGGCAAGTACATCGACGTGACAGTCACCTACCCCACCGAGTACCTTTCCTACTATGACATGTCCAAAGGTACCCGCCACCATACGGTGGGCGACCGTCAGTGGGATACCTACAAGCCGGGCATGAAGTTCCAGACCGTCTATCTGATCCATGGCGGCGGAGACGACGATTCTTTAACTTACCGGTACACCAACGCCGAGCTTTTTGCCCAGTACAACAAGGTAATGCTGGTCACTCCCGACATTGCCAACAGCTTCGGCGTCAACACCCCCTACGGTATTGAGCATTACACCTTCTTAACCGAAGAGCTTCCCGTGGTGGTGCAAACATTGTTTGCCTCTTCCCCCAAGCGGGAGGACAATTTCATTATGGGTTACGCTATGGGCGGCAACGTAGCGTTGGGAACCGCGATCCGGCGTCCCGATCTGTATGCTGCCTGCGTCGATATTTCCGGCGGAATCGGTCTTACCGTTAACACCGAAACCCTGAAAAAGGAGCTTGCGGACCGAAAGGACTTCTTCCCCCTCTACAGCGCTTCCTTCGCCCCTCCCGAGGAGCTTGACGGATCCCAGTATGACATTCAAAGCGCGCTGAAGGAACATTTGAAAAACGGTGTGGAATTGCCCAAATTCTACATTGTGGCGGGAAGCGAGGAAGGCCGGCTTAAAGACCGTATGGAAGCCGACGCCAATACCATGAAAGCCTTAGGGGTCGATGTGGACTTTATCGTCGCCGACGGCTATCCCCATCATTTCGAGCTTTGGAACGATTACATCAAAGTGGCGTTGGATCAGCTTCTCCCCTTAAAGCGGGCGTTTCTCTATCCGGACGAAAACTGATCCCAAAGGAGCGAGGTGTTTCCTATGAAAATGCTTTTTTCCCTGTTTGTCAGCATCCTTGTGGTTTGTATGATGGGACAAAGCGTTTCATCGGCCGCTTATGAGGAAACCAAATATAAGAACGTGGAAGAGATGGCAAAAGCCGCCGATCTGATTGTTCGGGGTATCGCCTTAAGCGATGCGATGTACCCGACGGTGGGAGAAGAACTTCTCTCCACCCCGGTTCAACTTTGTCAACTCTTAGGAGGAACCGAATCCATCCCCGTCGGAACCGTCATTACCGTCTGTCAGACAGCGGCAACGGAAAATCATATGCAGGCCAATGAGGAGTATCTTCTCTACCTGATCGCAGACGGTGAAAACGGCTATTTTGTCGCCGGAAAGAATCAGGGTATCGCCCGGATCCAGCCCTTTCCTTTTGGACTGGAAATGATTATGCCTTACGGCGACGATACCATTATTCTCGGCGGGGAGACCGGAGCGAAAAACCGGCGCAACGGCACCATAATCGGCGCGGGGTGCGTTTTGTTTTGCGTTTTGCTGGCGGTAGGTCCCTATCTCATACGAAAGGTGATCCTCGCTAAAAGGAAAAAGAACAACGCCCCTCCAATCCGGTAAAAACGCGGTGGTTTTAAAAACCGTCGAACAAAAAGCGGATAAAAAAAGCGACATTCCCAAGAGAAGGGATATGCCGCTTTTTTCTTTTGTGTCAGGTTTCGTCCTTTCCGCCGTTTTCTTCATCCTGAGAAAGAGTATGCCATACGGGCGGCGTTTTTTCTCTAGCAAACCGCTTTTTTATCCGGGAAAGTACTGACTCCACCGCGTAGAACCAAAGGTTTCCAAATACCAGCACCGCCGTCAAAAGCAGCAGGATTATGCCGATTTCTTTCCAGAACATTCCTGTATCACTTGGTCGCGAACCGATTCAGAAAGAAGTCGGTAAATTCTTTCACCTGCGCATCCTGAGAAACGTAAACATAAAGACTCTCATCGTCTAACCAATCATACGCATGGATTCCGATATAGCTCTTTTTGTCCGGATAGATAATGAACGCGTCGGTGGGATATTTGTTTCGATACGCTTTCAAAATTTCGGAGCGACGATAATAGGTGGGATCGCCGCAGCCGGAAAGATCGGGAACCGTAGGAACCACAACAATGGTTTGGCTCGCTTCGTTCCATCCCACAATCAAATTCCCAATTTTGGTCTTACTCCCATGGACAAAGCCGTAATTAAAACGACTCACATCCTCAGTATAGCCGAAAATCAGTTTGTAGCTGTCCCCTTCCGTTACCACTTTGTTGAACAAAAGGCGCATCTTTTTTGCGTTGGCGTCGCTTTTTCCCATATCAATCTCCGGCCCTTTGAACAGTTTGCTGAAAAATCCCATGGTTTTCCT